>NZ_JAATOS010000121.1:0-10613 GCF_011806505.1 Salipiger sp. HF18
GTTCGACCTCTGGTTCTCGGACTGTCTGGGCGCATTCGGCGGGCACGCGGCAAGGCGCGGAGGAGTCGCAGCTGCCCGCAAATTGTCGTGCGTTATAGACAAGAGCCGTGGGTCTGCAACCCCATTCCGCCCGGGTCGCGCGGGGTTCAGAATAGCGTCATCCGGCCGGCCCGGCCGGATGCGGCACGTGCCGCGGCGCGGCCCACTGACGGGCCGCGCAGGAAAATCCCGGCGGGCGGGGCGCTTCCGGGCCGTTCGGATCTGCGCGAAGATCCGAACGGCCCTGCCCCGCTACTGCGCGGCGTGCATCAGCGCGTCGGCGGCGCGTGATGTATAGAGGTAGTCCCGCGTGGTCGGCACCGCGTACTGGCGATGCGCGAGCTGCAGGTGGAAGACGCCCTGGAAGGTCTCCTCGAAGGCCGCCTCGCAGACCACGAGGTAGAATCGCCACATCCGGATGAAGGTCTCGTCATACATGCCGCGGATCTGGTCCAGCGCCGCCTCGAACCGGTCGCGCCAGTGGTGCAGCGTCGTGCCGTAGTGACCGCGCAGCACCTCGACGTCGGTGGCCCAGAGCCCGGTGCGTTCGATCGCCGCCGACACCTCGGAGAGCGACGGGATGTAGCCGCCGGGGAAGATGTACTTGTCGATCCACATCGACGTCGCCGCCGGCTCGGACACGTGCCCGATGCTGTGAATCAGCGACACGCCGTCCTTGGCGAGCAGCTCGTCGACCTTGGCGAAGTACTCGTCGAGATGCGGGTAGCCCACGTGCTCGAGCATGCCGACGCTCACGATGCGGTCGAAGGTCTCGTCGATCTTGCGGTAGTCGAGCAGCCGGAAGTCGACCTTGTCCGCAACGCCCTCGGCCTCGGCCCGGGCCTGCGCCGTTGCCAGCTGGTTCTCGGAGAGTGTCACGCCGGTCACATGGGCGCCGTAGTCGCGTGCCAGCGTCAGCGCCATGCCGCCCCAGCCGCAGCCGATGTCGAGCACCCGCATCCCGGGCTTGATCAGCAGCTTGCGGGCGATGTGGTCCTTCTTGGCTTTCTGCGCCTCTTCCAGCGTCATGCCGGGCCGGGTGAAATAGGCGCAGGAATACTGCATGTCGCTGTCGAGGAAGATCCGGTAGAGATCGTCCGAAATGTCGTAGTGGTGCTGGACGTTGCGCTGGCTGCGCAGCGGGTTGTTGCGCTGCTCGATGCCGCGGGTCCAGCCGCGCACCGCCTGCACGATGTTGAACCACTTGGGCATCTCGCCCATCTGCTGGTTGCGCACGAGCAGCGCCACGAAGTCATAGACCTGCTCCGGCGCCACCACGATGCGGCCATCCATGTAGCCCTCGCCGAGCGCCAGCACCGGCCGCTGGCCCAGTTCGCGCACGATGCCGTCGTCGGCCAGCGCGACATCGGCCTCCAGACCTCCGCCCGGTCCGTAGCTTTCGGTGGTGCCATCCGGCCAGGTCAGGTTGAGCCGGCCCGTCACGACCAGCTTCCGCAACATCTTATCGAGCACGGTCTTCCACATGATAAGACCCCTTTGTGCAATGAGATTCGGTATCGGCCCTTGGCGGCAAACCGCGCGCGGGTCTTAAGAAAGGTTAAGTCACACGACCTTTTCGGCAAGTTCGGCGCCCGATTCCCTTGACTTCCGGTCCGTCGCGCGCTGTATCGGCGCCTAACTTTCCAGCAGTTTCCTAAGGGGCATCCCACATGCACGCCTATCGCACGCACACCTGTGCAGACCTGAAAAAGGAGAACGTGGGCGACACCGTTCGCCTCTCGGGCTGGGTGCACCGCATCCGTGACCACGGCGGCATCCTGTTCATCGACCTGCGCGACCACTACGGCATCACGCAGGTGCTCTGCGACCCGGACAGCCCGGCCTTCGCCGATGTCGAGAAGGTCCGCTCGGAATGGTGCATCCGCATCGACGGGACCGTCAAGGCCCGCGACGAAAGCCTCGTGAACCCCAAGCTTCCCACCGGCGAGATCGAGGTCTTCGTCCGTGAGCTCGAGGTGCTCGGCGCCGCGAAGGAGCTTCCGCTCATGGTCTTCGGCGATCAGGAGTACCCGGAAGAGACCCGCCTGCGCTATCGCTACCTCGACCTGCGCCGCGAGGAGATGCAGCGTTCGATGACCCTGCGCTCGGACGTGGTGGCCTCGATGCGCCGCCGCATGTGGGACAAGGGCTTCCGCGAGTACCAGACGCCGATCATCACCGCGTCCTCGCCCGAGGGCGCCCGCGACTTCCTCGTGCCGTCGCGCCTGCACCCGGGCAAGTTCTACGCGCTGCCGCAGGCACCGCAGCAGTTCAAGCAGCTGATCATGGTGTCGGGCTACGACAAGTACTTCCAGATCGCGCCCTGCTTCCGCGACGAGGACCCGCGCGCCGACCGCTCGCCCACCGACTTCTACCAGCTCGACCTCGAGATGAGCTTCGTCACCCAGCAGGACGTGTTCGACACGGTCTCGCCGGTGATCGCGGGCGTGTTCGAGGAATTCGGCGGCGGCGCATCGGTCGACGATCCCGCCTCCTGGCCGCAGATCCCCTACAAGGAAGCCGCGCTCAAGTACGGCACCGACAAGCCGGACCTGCGCAACCCGATCGAGATGCAGGACGTCTCCGAGCATTTCCGCGGCTCGGGCTTCGCGATCTTCGCCAGGCTGCTCGAGCAGGACGGCACCGAGATCCGCGCCATCCCCGCCCCCACCGGCGGCTCGCGCAAGTTCTGCGACCGGATGAACGTCTTCGCCCAGAAAGAGGGTCTGCCCGGCATGGGCTACATCTTCTGGCGTGAAGCCAACGGCGAGATGGAAGCCGCCGGCCCGCTTGCCAAGAACATCGGCCCCGAGCGCACCGAGGCGATCCGGCGGCAGCTGGGTCTCGGCATCGGCGACGCGGCGTTCTTCCTCGGCGGCAAGGCAGCAAGCTTCCAGCGCGTCGCGGGCAAGGCACGTGACGTGATCGGCGAAGAGCTCGGCCTGACCGAGAAGAACCGTTTCGCCTTCGCCTGGATCGTGGACTTCCCGATCTACGAGAAGGACGAGGAAACCGGCGCCATCGACTTCGAGCACAACCCGTTCTCGATGCCGCAGGGGGGCATGGAGGCGCTCGAGGGCGACCCCCTCGCCGTGAAGGGCTTCCAGTACGACCTCGCCTGCAACGGCTACGAGCTGGTCTCGGGCGCGATCCGGAACCACAAGCCGGACGTGATGCTCAAGGCCTTCGAGCTGGCGGGCTACGGCGAGGACGAGGTGAAGAAGCGCTTCGCCGGTCTCTACACCGCGTTCCAGTACGGCGCCCCGCCGCACGGTGGCTGCGCCGCCGGCATCGACCGTATCGTGATGCTGCTGGCCGGCACTTCAAACATCCGCGAGGTCATCATGTTCCCGATGAACCAGCGCGCCGAGGACCTGATGATGCAGGCGCCCTCCGAGCCGACCTCGGACCAGCTCATGGAGCTGTCGCTGCGGGTGATCCCGCAGGAGTGAGCTTCGGCCACTGTCTGACCGACGAAAGGGCGCACGCGGGGCGCCCTTTTTCGTTCTGCCGGGGTGTGGGGCAGCCGACGGGAGCCGCCCCGTGGCCTCCCGCTTCCAGCGAAACGGGCGCCGCGCGTCGCCGGTCCGCGGGGTGGCGATCCGACAGTCGATCCTCTCGCTTTTTCCCGGCCACGTCCGAAGGATCTCGACACGCGGCCCCCGGACCAGCCAAATCGCCAGCCCGGATGACGTCCCGTCGCCCCCCCCGTTCCAGAGAAACATGAGCCGCGCATCGCCGGTCCGCGGGATGGCGATGCGAGCTTCGAGCCTCTCGATTTATTCCGGCCACGTCCGAAGGACCTCGACACGCGGCACCTGGCCCAGCCAAATCGCCAGCCCGGGGGGCGGGCCGGCGATGCGCGGCGGCTTCGCCTTGGTTCCGCGCGGGGGCTTCGCGCACAGGGGTGCGGTACTCGACACCGCGCCGCCCGCACACCCGAGGGGCCTATTCCTCCGCCAGTCCTGCGAGGATCGGGCAGTCCGGGCGGTGGTCGCCGTGGCAGGCCTCGACCAGCCGGCCGAGCGTGTCGTGCATCTCCCGCAGCTGCGCGATCTTCTCCTCGATCGCCAAGAGATGCTCAGACGCCAGCGCCTTGACGTCGGCGCTCTCGCGCGTTTCGTCCTCGTAGAGCCCCAGCAGCTTGCGGCAGTCCTCGATGCTGAAGCCAAGCGCCCGGGCGCGGGCGAGGAAGGCAAGCTTGTGCAGATCCGCCTCCGAGAACGCCCGGTAACCGTTCCCGGACCGCTTCGGCGTCACGAGGCCGATGTCTTCGTAGTAGCGGATCGTCTTGGCGGGGATGCCCGCCCGCTCGGAGACCTGACCGATATTCATTCCGCCGGCTCCGCCACGAGGGTTTCGCGCCCCGCCCGGGTGGCGCCGCTGCGCATCGCGGGTGACAGCCGCCGCAGCCGCAGCGCGTTGGTCAGCACGAAGACCGAGGACAGCGCCATCGCCCCCGCCGCCAGCATCGGCGACAGCAGCAGACCGAAGGCCGGGTAGAGCACCCCGGCCGCGACCGGGATCAGCGCGACGTTGTAGCCGAAGGCCCAGAACAGGTTCTGACGGATGTTGCGCAGCACCGCGCGACTCACGTGAAACGCCTCGACCACGCCGGCCACGTCCCCCGAGACCAGCACCACGTCGGCGCTCTCGATGGCGACGTCGGTGCCGGTGCCGATGGCGATGCCCACCTCGGCCTCGGCCAGCGCCGGGGCGTCGTTGATGCCGTCGCCGACGAAGGCCACCGCGCCGAACCGTTCGCGCAGCGCCTTGACCGCGGCGAGCTTGCCCTCGGGCAGCACCTCGGCCTCGACATGGTCGATGCCCAGCTCGGCGGCGATGGCCCTGGCCGTTGCCTGCGTATCGCCGGTGATCATCGCCACGCGGATGTCCTGCGCGTGCAGCGCCGCGACCGCGGCCCTGGCCCCCGGCTTCAGCCGGTCAGCAACCGCGAAGACCCCGGCGACCTGCCCGTCAATGGCCACCACGACCGGCGTCTGGCCAGCGCCGGCGATCTCGTCATGCACGGCCTCGAGCCCGGCCATGGCCACGCCCTCGCGCACCATCAGGCGCTTGGCACCGATCAGCAGGCGGCGTCCCTCGACCGTGGCGCGCAGCCCGTGCCCGGCGATGGCCTCGACCACCTCGGGCTGTACCAGCCCCTCGGCGGCCTGCTCCAGCGCCCGCGCGATCGGGTGCTCCGAGCCCTGCTCGGCGCTCGCCGCCAGCCGCAGCACCTCGGCCACGTCCCAGCCCGGCGCCGCCTCGGAGCGCGCCAGAGCGGGCTTGCCCTCGGTGAGCGTGCCGGTCTTGTCGAAGGCCACCACCCTGCTCGATTCGAGTCGCTGCAGCGCGTCGCCCTTGCGGAACAGCACGCCGAGTTCGGCGGCGCGGCCGGTGCCCACCATGATCGAGGTGGGCGTGGCGAGGCCCATGGCACAGGGGCAGGCGATGATGAGGACCGAGACCCCGGCCACCAGCGCATGGGTCAGCGCCGGAGACGGCCCGAAGAGCAGCCACGCGAGGAAGGTCAGCGCCGCCGCGGCGATCACCGCGGGCACGAACCACACCACAACCCGGTCGGCGAGCGCCTGGATCGGCAGTTTCGCCCCCTGTGCATCCTCGACCAGCGAGATGATCCGCGCCAGCATGGTGTCGGCGCCCACGGCGGTGGCCCGGAAGCTGAGCGCCCCCTGCCCGTTCACCGTGCCGCCGACGACCGGGTCGCCCGGGCCCTTGCCCACGAGAACCGGTTCGCCGGTGATCATGCTCTCGTCGACGTAGCTGCGCCCCGTCAGAAGCTCGCCGTCGACGGCGATGCGCTCGCCGGGGCGGACATGCACCACGTCGCCGGGCTGCACCTCGTCGATGGCCAGCTCAGCGATGGCCCCGTCCCGTTCGACCCGCGCGGTGGCCGGGCGCAGCCCTACCAGCCGCCGGATCGCGGCGCCGGTGCGGCCCTTGGCACGCGCCTCTAGGAAACGGCCCAGCAGGATCAGCGTGACGATCACCGCCGCCGCCTCGAAATAGACCGCGCGCGCGCCCTCGGGCAGCAGCCCGGGAAGGAACAACGCCACGGTGGAATAGCCCCAGGCCGCCAGCGTCCCGAGCGCCACCAGCGCATTCATGTCGGGTGCGCCCTTGAACAGCAGCGGCAGGCCGATGCGGTAGAACCGCCGGCCGGGGCCCACGAGCACCGCGGTGACAAGCGCGAATTGCAACGCCCACGAGGTCGTGGTGCCGATGGTCGAGGCGAACCAGTGGTGGAAGCCGGGGAAGATGTGGCCCCCCATCTCGAGCACGAAGACCGGCAGGGTCAGCGCCGCGGCAACGATCAGGTCGCGCTTCAGCGTGCGCAGTTCCGCATCCTTGCGGGCGTCGCGCTCGGCGCTGTCGTCGCCCGCCGGGCGCGCCTTGTAGCCTGCCTCGCCCACCACGCGGGCAAGCTCGGCGCCGTCCACGCTGCCCGCGAGCAGCCTCACCTCGGCGCTTTCGCTGGCGAGGTTCACATGGGCCGAAAGCACGCCGGGAACGGCGCTCAGCGCCTTCTCGACGCGGTTGACGCAGGAGGCGCAGCTCATGCCGTCGATGGCCAGCGTCACCCGCGCCTCGCGCGCCGGGTAGCCAGCGCGGTCGAGCGCGTCGCGCAGTGCCTCGACACCGGCCGATCCATCGACCCGCGCCATGCGGTTGGCGAGGTTCACGCTGGCGTCGGTGACACCGGGCACCGCCGCGAGGGCCTTCTGCGCCCGCCCGGCGCAGCCCCCGCAGTTCAGCCGGGTGACTTCGAAACGCATGCTATCGGTGGCCATGTCAGACTCCTTCCGTCTGGTTCTGGCCGGGATATACTCCTTCCAGTCACTGGAAGGTCAAGGGGCAGTCGAGCCTGTCCCGGCATTCCTCGCACAAGAGCGGCAATCCGGCACGCTCGCCGGCCGCAACCAGCGGCAGGATCGCCTTCGGCACGACGATCGCCATGGCCTCGACCAGCGCCGCCTCGCGGTCCTGCTCGGCAGAGAGCAGCACGAAACGGGCCAGGTTGCGTTCGTCGTCGCTGACGCCCTCGGCGCCGGGACGGAGGATAAGCGGGGGATGCCAAGCGTGCAGGCGCATCAGCGCCATGAGCTGCGCGAAACCATCGACGCAGGCGCGGGCGCGCTCGAGGCCGATGGCCCCGACAAGGTCGGCCTCAAGCCGGTCCACCTCTTGCTGACGCCGCAGCATCTGCACGATTCGCCATTCCGGCACCCTCAGCGCGGGGCCGACCGTTTTGAAATATTCGTGACGCATGAGCACTCTCCAGCCGCGTGACCACAGAACGCCGGGCTTACCCGCGCGTCGGGCTGGCTGGACAGGTTAATCCTGACCTAAATTGTCAGATAAATCAAGCGGCGCCGTCGAGCCCGGTTTCCGCGGCGATCTGGGCACGCGACTTGCGGGCCCGCTCGGTGGCGGATTTGAGCTGCCCGCAAGCGGCCATGATGTCCTCGCCACGCGGCGTGCGGATCGGCGAGGCATAGCCCGCCTTGTGCACGATGTCGGCAAAGCGCTCGATCCGCTCCCAGTCCGAGCGCTCGTACGGAGCACCGGGCCATTCGTTGAACGGGATCAGGTTGATCTTGGCGGGGATGCCCTTGATCAGGTTCACGAGGCGGCGCGCGTCGGCGTCGCTGTCGTTCACGTCCTTCAGCATCACGTATTCGAAGGTGATCCGCTCGGAGTTCGACAGCCGCGGGTATTCGCGCAGGGCGTTCAGCAGCTCTTCGATGTTCCAGCGCTTGTTGATCGGCACCAGCTTGTTGCGCACCTCGTCGGTGGTGGCGTGGAAGCTCACCGCCATCAGGCAGCCGATTTCCTCGGCGCAGCGGGCGATCTCGGGGACGACGCCCGAGGTCGACAGCGTGATGCGGCGGCGCGAGAGGGCGATGCCCTCGCCGTCCATGACGATCTTCATCGCGTCGCGCACGTTGTCGAAGTTGTAGAGCGGCTCGCCCATGCCCATCAGCACGATGTTCGACAGCAGGCGCGGGCCATCCTCACCCGTGCCGGTGCCGGGCGCGGGCCATTCGTCGAGGTCGTCACGCGCCAGCATGACCTGCCCCACGATCTCGCCCGCGGTCAGGTTGCGGACCAGCTTCTGGGTGCCGGTGTGGCAGAACGAGCAGGTGAGCGTGCAGCCGACCTGGCTCGAGATGCAGAGCGTGCCGCGGCCTTCCTCGGGAATGTAGACCGTCTCGACCTCGTGGCCGCCGGCGATGCGGACGAGGTACTTGCGGGTGCCGTCGGCCGAGACCTGCTTCGAGACGATCTCGGGCAGGGCGATCTCGAAATGCGCCTCGAGCTTGGCGCGGTAGTCCTTGGCGAGGTTGGTCATCACCGAGAAGTCGCGGACACCCCAATGGTAGATCCATTGCCAGACCTGATTGACGCGCATCTTCGCCTGCTTCTCCGGCGTGCCCATCTCGATCAGCGCAGCGCGAAGGGCATCGCGGGTGAGGCCCACGATGTTCAGCTTGCCGCCCTCGGGCAGCTTGCGGGGGATCGTCACCACGTCCTGGGTGATCGGCGCGTCTGCGGCCATAACTCTGGTCCTCTGGCTGGAGAAGCCTGCTCCATACAGGATTCGACGAGAAAAACAAAGGGGCGCGTCAGGCCGGTTTCAAGACCCCGGACCCCGTGACCGCCCGTCAGTGCCTGACGGTGCCTGAAGGTGGCCGCTGCCCCGGTCCGTGCACGGGCCCGCTGCGGCGCGGGCCCGTCGGGTCAGAACCGTTCGAGCAGGCGCTCGAGGTATTCGAGCTCTTCCTCGGGGCGCTCGCCCTCGCCCGAGCGGCGGCGGATCTCGTCGAGCAGCTCGCGGGCGCGGCGATAGACGTCCTCGTCCTGCACCATGTTCTCGTCGGTGCCGATCTGGCCGTTGGCGCCGGCGTTGCGGCCGAGCGGGTCGCGCTGCTGGCCGGGGTTGCCGCCCTGCTGCTGGCCCTGCTGACCCTGGTTCTGCTGTTGCTGCTGGGCCATCGCCTCGCCAAGGCTGCGCATGCCCTCGCGGAGCGCCTCCATGGCCTGCGACTGCTGGTCGATGGCCCCGGCGAGATCGTCGTCGCGCAGCGCCTCCTCGGCGCCGTCCATCGCCTCTTCGGCGCGGCGCAGCGCATCGCGGGCGGCCTCGCCCGGTTCGGTTCCGGCGCCGGGAAGGCCCTGGCGCTGGCGGTTCAGCTCGCTGCGCAGCTGCTGCTGGCGGTCGGCGAGGCTTTCCTCGAGCGACTGCTGGCCGCCCTGCCCCTGCTGCGGCTGCCCCTGCTGCTGACCTTGCTGGCCCTGCTGCTGGCCGTCACCGCCCTGCCCCTGCTGAGGCTGGCCGGGCTGTTGGCCCTGTTGCCCTTGCTGGCCCTGCTGGCCCGGGTTGAACTGGTCCTGGAACTGGCGGAAGGCCTCGTCCGAGAGCCCCTGCTGCTCGCGCAGGGTATCGCCCAGCCCCTCCATCGCCTGCTCGCCCGGCGACTGGCCCTGCTGGCCCTGCGTGACCTGCATGTTCTCCATCAGCTGCTGCAGCTGCTCGAGCGCTTCCTGCGCCTCGGCCATGCGGCCCTGCTCCATCAGCTCCTGGATGCGGTCCATCATGCGCTGCAGGTCGTTCTGGCTCATCTCCATCATGTCCTGCGACTGGGACATCTCGGGATTGTCCTCGGCATTCTGCTGCGCCTGACGCGACAGCTGCCGCAGGTAGTCGTCGGTCGCCTCGCGCATCTCCTGCATGAGCTCGGCGATCTCCTGCTCGGAGGCACCGTTCTTCATCGCCTCGGACAGCCGCTCCTGCGCGCGCTGCAGCCGCTCGAGCGCCGAGGCAAGATCGCCCTCCTCGAGGATCAGCGCCAGATCCCACATCGCCTTGGCCAACACGTCCTGCTGTTCGCCGGTCATCTGCGCGCCCGAGGATTCGAGGTCGCGCAGCACGCCGCGCAGCCGCAGGTAGGGCACCGCCGAGCGGAACACGTCGTCGGGCAGGTAGCTGATCGCGCGCAGGATCCGCGCGATCTCGGGGACGTTGTCGCGGGTCCAGAGCAGCGCCCGGCGCTGTTCGATGATCGCCGCCGCCAGCGGATCGAAGAACCGGCGGCCCGGCAGGGTGATGGTCTCGATGTCCGAGGCGCCGGCCTGCCCGGCCTCGTCGGTGACGTTCAGCTCGAGCTTCACCGGCAGGTTGGCCCACGGATGCTCGGAGAAATTCTCGACCAGCGTCTCGGTGAACTCGGCCCGGTCGCCGGCGATCGGCATGGGAAGCGGCACCTCGATGGCGTCGCGCGGCTCGGGCTCGGTGGCGAGCAGATAGCTGCGGTCGACTTCGTCCAGCGCCAGCGTGACCCGGGCGGTGCCGCCGACGACGCCATAGTCGTCACGGGCGGTGAAGGGGATCTGGGCGTCACCCTCGTAGCTCGACTCGATCTCGCCCTCGCGCGCCACGCTGGGCGCGGCGTCGGCGGTGACCGAGATCTCCCACGCGCGGCCGCCCGGGCCGTCGATGGCGAGCCGGCCGGAATGCGCGACGGCGAAATCCTGCGCGGTCTCCTGCG
>NZ_JAATOS010000122.1:0-10492 GCF_011806505.1 Salipiger sp. HF18
CATATCTATCTATTGAATCGTTGCGCTGTGTGCATGGCTTCCTAGGGGACGTTGCGCCCCTTGCCGGGCAAGAGCACCGGTCGCTTGCGCCGCCCGCATGTGTTTCGCGGCTGCAGCATGACCCGGCGCGGTCAGGGGTGCGCGACCTCGCGGGGGCCCGCGTCCGCGCGCAGGTGACCGGCCCCCCAGGCGCTGAGCGCGACCATGGCGGCGGCGGTCCCGAGGCAGAGCGGCAGCCCGCCGAGCTGGTAGCTCGCGCCCGACAGCACCGTCCCGAGCAGCCGCCCGGCGGCATTGGCCATGTAGTAGAACCCCACGTCCATGGTCACCCGGCTGTCCTCGGTGAAGGCGAGGATCAGGTAGGAATGCAGCGATGAGTTCACCGCGAAGATGGCGCCGAAGACCAGCAGCCCCGCGACCAGCACGGTCGTGAGCCACGGCGACGGCGCTCCGGCAATCGCCACGGTGGCGGCAAGCAGCGCGGGCACCACGAAAAGCGCCAGCGCCCAGCCGCGGGCGGCGGGGACCATGGCGGCGGCGCCCCGGGATTTCGCCCGCAGCAGCTGCGGCGCGGCGGCCTGCACCGCGCCGTAGAGGATGATCCAGACCGCCATGAAGCTGCCGATGATGAAGAAGGCCATGCGGTTGCCGGCCTCGGTGCCGTCCGAGAGCACGGCGTAGAAGTAGATCGGGATGCCGACCACGAACCACACGTCGCGCGCCCCGAAGAGGAAGACGCGGGCGAAGCTCAGCCAGTTCACGTTGCGGTTCCTGGAAAAGACCTCGCGGAACCTGGCGTCCTTGCGGCCGGCGGGCAGGCCCGCGGGCATGCGCAGCACGATGGCCACGAGGATCACCGCCAGCACCGCCGCCATTCCGAGCACCGAGGGCACGAAGCCCGCGAGCCCCAGCAGCGCCGCGCCGAGCAGGAAGCCCAGCCCTTTTACCGCATTCTTCGAGCCGGTGAGCAGGGCGACCCAGCGGAAGAGCCCGTCCTCGCCCTTGGGCGCGAGCAGCTTGACCGCCGATTTAGACGACATCTTGGCAAGGTCCTTGGCGACGCCGCTCGCCCCTTGCACCAGCATGACGAAGGCCACCGAGACGCCGACCGCCCAGGACGGGTCGAGCTGCGCCAGCGCCAGCAGCGCCACGACCTGCAGCGAGAGCCCCGCATAGAGCGTCGAGGCCAGCCCGAAGCGCGCGGCGATCCAGCCCGCCGATAGGTTGGTGACCACGCCCGCGATCTCGTAGAGCACGAAGAGATAGGCCAGCTGCACCGGCGAGAAGCCGAGGCTGTGGAAGTGCAGCAGCACCAGCATCCGCAGCGCGCCGTCGGTGAGCATGAAGGCCCAGTAGGCGGCGGTCACGGCGACATAGGCGGCGAGGCCGTTTTCGCGGTCGGCGGTCATGCGGTCTCTCTCATGTGCGGGAGCCTGTCAGGGATCGGTGTCGTAAGATGACGGATCAGAGGCTTGCGCCCACCATCAGCGCCACATCGGCGAGCCGGTTGGCGTAGCCCCATTCGTTGTCATACCAGGCGTAGACCTTGAGCTGGGTGCCGTTGGTGACCATGGTCGAGGGCGCGTCGATGACCGAGGGGGGCGGGGCGGTGGGGGAGTCGGTGGTGGCCGGCGGGCGCTCCTCGTAGCCGAGGATGCCCTGCAGCGGACCTTCGGCGGCGGCCTTGAAGAGCGCGTTGACCTCTTCTGCCGTGGTCTCGCGCTCCAGCTCGAAGACGCAATCGGTGAGCGAGGCGTTGAGCAGCGGCACGCGCACGGCGTGGCCGTTCAGCTTGCCGGTGAGCTCGGGGTAGATCATCGTGATCGCGCTGGCGCTGCCGGTGGTGGTGGGGATCAGCGAATTGAGCGCCGAACGGGCGCGGCGCAGGTCCTTGGCGGGGCGGTCCACGATGGTCTGGGTGTTGGTCACGTCGTGGATCGTGGTGATCATGCCATGCCGGATGCCGATGTTTTCGTGGATGACCTTCACGACGGGCGCGAGGCAGTTGGTCGTACAGCTGGCGGCAGTGACGATGGTGTGGGCGGCGGGGTCGTAGGCGTCGTTGTTGACACCGTGGACGAGGTTGACCGTGGGGCCGTCCTTGACCGGCGCCGAGACCACGATCTTCTTCACTCCGGCGGCGAAATAGGGGGCGAGCTTCGCCTCTGTCTTGAAGACGCCGGTGCAGTCGATGACCACGTCCACGCCCTCGAGCGGCAGGTCCCCGATGCGCTTCTCGCAATGCACCGGCAGGCGCGTGCCGTCGATGCTGAGGCTCTCGGCGTCATGCGAGAACGTCGCCGGCCAGCGGCCGTGCACCGTGTCGAACTCGAGCAGGTGGGCGTGCATCTCCGGGTCGCCGACCGCGTCGTTGATCCAGGCGATCTTCGCGCCCTTCCCGAGCAGCGGACGGAGTGCGAGCTTGCCCATGCGGCCAAGCCCGTTCAAGGCGTAGGTGGTCATCCGGTGTGGTCCTCGGTTTCGGACATGCCGATGCGGTCGATGGCATATTGCAGGGAGATCCGGTCGAGCGTGTCGAGGGGCAGCGCCGTGAAGGCGGAGAGCCGGTGCTTCAGCATGCCGTAGACCTGCTGGAAGGCGAGCCGGCGCTCGGCCTCGGTGCCGGTGGCGGCGACCGGGTCGGGCAGGCCCCAGTGGGCGCTGATCGGCTGGCCCGCCCAGGCCGGGCAGTCCTCGTTGGCGGCGCGGTCGCAGACGGTGAAGACGAAATCGAGCGGCGGTGCGTCCGGGCCCCGGAACTCCGAGATGGTCTTGGCCCGGAGCCGCGCGGTGTCGAGGCCCTTGTCCTCGAGCATCGAGACCGCGATCGGGTTCAGCTCGGAGTAGGGCCGGGTGCCGGCGGAATAGGCCTCGAACCGGTCACCGCCGAGGGCGCGGAGCAGCGACTCCGCCATGATCGACCGGGCGGAGTTGCCGGTGCAGATGAAGAGCACGTTGTACTTGCGTCGGGCCATGGCCTGTCCTCCTGTCGCCGAAGCGGGCGCCGTGGGCGGGCAAAGATCGGGCCGTCCGCGGCAGCAGTCGCTGAACAGGAACCCCATCAGCCCCTGAACCGCCGTCACATCCGCGCGGTAGAGCAGCGAGCGCCCCTCGCGCGTCTGGTTAATCAGCCCGGCCTCGCGCAGCGCCGCGAGGTAGACCGAGGCTGTGCTGGGCTTGAGCCCTAGCGCGCCGACGATCTCCCCCGCCGGAACCGCGTCCGGGTAGCGCCGCATGAGCAGGCGGAACAGGTCCATCCGCTGTGGGTGGCTGAGGGTGCCGAGCTGTTCGAGTCTTATTGATTCCATATTTCATGAATTATGGAATTATATGAATGAGCGCAAGTGGGGATGTGGGGCTTTGCCTTGGGTCTGCGCGCATGGAGGGGGCGGGAGCCTCCGGCGGGAGTTTACCTGGCAAGATGAAGGAGGGGCGCGGCGCGCTTGTCGGGGCGTGGAGTGGGTGGAGTGTTTGTATTGGGGGCGGTGGAAGGAGTGGGGGCCTCCGGCGGGGGCGTTCGGCAGGATGGAGCCGCTGGCGCCGCGCGGGTGACTGGGCGCGGCGCCCTTGGCTCAGGCGGCGTGGCCGGAGACCCTTGCATGGTGCAGGGCGGCGACGGCGCAGGAGGCGAGGCGGCTCATGTCGTCGTCGGCGCGGCTGTTGAGGATGATCGGCACCCGCGCGCCCAGCACCAGACCCGCGGCCTCGGCGTGGGAGATGTAGGTGAGCTGTTTCGCGAGCATGTTGCCGGCGTCGAGGTTCGGCACCACGAGGATGTCGGCCTGGCCGGCCACCGCCGAGGTGATACCCTTGGTGCGGGCGGCGGCGATGTCGACGGCGTTGTCCATGGCCAGCGGGCCGTCCACCAGCCCGCCGGTGATCTGGCCGCGGTCGGCCATCTTCGACAGCAGCGCCGCGTCGATCGAGGAGGGGATGTCGGGGTTCACCGTCTCGGTGGCCGAGAGCACGCCGACCTTGGGCTGTTCCACGCCGATCGAAATGGCGAGGTCGATGGCGTTCTGGGTGATGTCGACCTTGGTCTTCAGGTCCGGTGCGATGTTGATGGCGGCATCGGTCACCAGCAGCGGCTGCGGGTGGCCCGGCACGTCCATCACGAAGATATGGGTGAAGCGCCGCCCCATGCGCAGGCCAGTCTGCTTGTCGAGGATCGGGCGCAGCAGCATGTCGGTGTGCAGGTGGCCCTTCATGATCGCCTGCGCGCGGCCCTCGTGCACCAGTTCCACCGCCTTTCGGGCGGCGTTGCGGTGCAGCGGTTCCTCGATGATCTCGATGCCGTCGAGGGTGACGCCCATCGCCGTCGCGACCTCGACGATCTTGGCGGTGGAGCCGATCAGGATCGGGTCGATCAGGGTGTGGGCACGGGCCTTGAGCGCGCCGCCGAGCGAGTTCGGCTCCTCGGGGCAGACCACGGCGGTGCGCAGTGCCTTCAGCGGCTCGGCCTTGCGCAGGAGCTTCTCGAAATGGCGGTGGCGCTGCACGATCAGCCCGGGCAGGTCGTGGCTGTTGTATTCGATCTTGCGCCGCGGGGCGAGCACCTCGGCCACGCCGGAGAGTACCAGCGCGTCGTCGCCGATGCGCCGGACCTCGGTCGCGAGCGTCACCGTGGTGTCGCGCTCGTTCTTGTCGGTGACGGTGACGCGCATGACGATCTCGTCGTCGGCGAAGATGCGGGCGTGGAACACCCAGCTCTGGGCGCGGTAGAGCGTGCCGGCGCCGGGCAGGACGTTGCCCAACACCGCGCCGACCAGGGCCGAGACGTAGGAGCCGGGCGCCATGGCCTCGGGGCGGCCGTCGCCATCGCCGTCTTGATCGTAGAGGTGCAGCGGGTTGTGGTTGCCCGAGACGTTGGCATAGGCCAGCAGGTCGTCGGCGGTCACGAGACGGCGCAGCTCGGCGCTGTCCCCCACCTTGAGTTCGTCGAAGGTGCGGTTCTCGATATGCATGCGGTTCTCCGGTCTTCGGCCCGGACCGCGGAAAGGCGCGGCCGGGCGTCGTCCCGCACAGCTATACGCCCCCTCGAAGAGGTTTCCATGACCCGTCGCCGCGTCCGCTTGCCGCAGTGCAGCAGGCACCGTCATTCGGCGCCCTTCCCGGGGCGGTGCGGTCAAAAACCGGGCAGTGTCGGGTCAGCCGAGCAGGTCGCGCAGTTGCGGCACCAGCGCCTCGGCGGTTTCCTCATGCGCGATAGGGCCGAGCAGCTCGGCCGCGGCGCTGGCCTCGAAGTCGTTGTAGACCATGCCGGGCGCCCCGCGCTGCCTTGCCTTGTCCGAGACCGGCATCTCGAGATAGCCGGCGGCGCGGGGGCGCAGGGTCTCGATCATGCCGCGGTGGATGAAGAGCGGCTCGTGCTCGATCGTGTCCACGGGCTTTTCCGGCGGCAGCCGGTCGGAGATCCAGAGCAGCAGCACCCGGCCGCGCAGCAGCGTCAGCAGGTGTTTCATCCGCGCCACCCAGGCGAGGCGCAGCTCGCCTGTCACTTCGGAGAAGCGCTCGGGCGAGAGGTCGTGCAGCCGGCCCAGCATGTGGCGGTTGAAGTGGAACTCGGTGAAATCGACCTCGGGGTAGAGATCCTGCAGGCGGTCGGAGGCGCGCAGGAAGCGGTCGTTGCGGCGCGGATGCACGCTGTAATAGCGGTTCGACATGTTCTGCGCGCCCATGATCTGCAGCACCGTGACCGAGGCGCGCTCGGCCACGTGCAGGGCGCCGGGATCGTTGAGGTAGAGGTCGAGCCCCGCGTTGATCACCCCGAAATTGACGCAGGGAATGTCGAGCGCCGCTTCGCAGAGCGCGGGGAAGGGCGTCTCGATGAAGCGGCCATAGGTGTCGGTGCCGCCAAGGAAGCCGACATAGGGACCGTCGAGCGGACGTCGCGGCCCGCGGAACAGCACCCGCGAGCGCCCGTAGCGACACGGGAAATAATCCAGCGCACCTTGCGCCGTTGCAGCATAGGTCATCACACCCACCTTCGTTCGTACTCACCCGTGCCCAACCTCCGTCAATCATCTTGCCAATTTGCTAACGCGAAAAAGCGTGACAAATCTTGGGAACCCGGCTTGCGGCGGGTCCCGGCGCGTGACTATGGTTGGCGCGAAATTCGAGGGAAGCGGGCGATGGATATCAGGACGATCGGAGTTGTAGGCGCCGGGCAGATGGGCAATGGCATTGCCCATGTGATGGCGCTGGCGGGCTACGAGGTTCGGCTTTCGGACGTGAGCCAGGAAGCGCTCGACAAGGCGATCGCGCTTATTGGTCGCAATCTGGACCGCCAGGTCAGCCGCGAGAAGATCAGCCAGGACGAACGCGACCAGGCGCTGGGC
This sequence comes from Salipiger sp. HF18, assembly GCF_011806505.1. Taxonomy (NCBI): domain Bacteria; kingdom Pseudomonadati; phylum Pseudomonadota; class Alphaproteobacteria; order Rhodobacterales; family Roseobacteraceae; genus Salipiger; species Salipiger sp. HF18. The sequence continues at coordinate 6,339 of NZ_JAATOS010000122.1, forward strand.
AGAATCAGCGTGACGCTCGACATCGCCGCGGTGGGGCAGACCGATCTGGTGATCGAGGCCGCGACCGAGCAGGAGACCGTCAAGCAGAAGATCTTCGACAGCCTCGCGCCGCACCTGCTGCCGAACACCATCCTGACCTCGAATACCTCGTCGATCTCGATCACCCGGCTTGCCTCGCGCACCGACCGGCCCGAGAAGTTCCTCGGGTTCCACTTCATGAACCCGGTGCCGCTGATGCAGCTGGTCGAGCTGATCCGGGGTATCGCCACCGACAAGGAAACCTACGAGACCTGTCTCGGGGTGGTGGAACGGCTCGGCAAGACTGCTGCCAGCGCCGAGGACTTCCCGGCCTTCATCGTGAACCGGATCCTGGTGCCGATGATCAACGAGGCGGTCTACACGTTGTACGAGGGCGTCGGGAACGTGCGCTCCATCGACATGGCGATGAAGCTCGGCGCCAACCACCCGATGGGGCCGCTGGAGCTGGCGGATTTCATCGGGCTCGACACCTGCCTTGCGATCATGAACGTGCTGCACGACGGGCTTGCGGACACCAAGTACCGCCCGTGCCCGCTGCTGACCAAGTATGTCGAGGCCGGCTGGCTGGGGCGCAAGACCAAGCGCGGCTTCTACGACTACCGCGGCGACGAGCCGGTACCCACCCGCTGAGGCGTTCCTTCAGGGCGCGAGTTCAGGACCCGCCTCTGTAGGAGCGCGGGCTCTTTTGGGCATGTCTGGAAAGCCTATTGTGCGGCTGGGGTGGCACGTGCCGGGGGCACGGCCGGAGAGCTACGCGTGACGGTGGGGCGGCAGATTCAGATCATGTCCGGCACGTCGCCAATGCCATGAAAAGGCGGCGGTTTCGCAGCAAAGTCAGCAAAAGGTTGAAGGACGCGGAGCCGCTTACCTGTCGTGGCGCAGGCCGAGGGTCTTCTCGCGCAGCCAGGCGACGAACTCGCGCGGCTTGCCCCCCCAGTTGCGGACCTCGTCCGGCGAGATCGGCTCGCCCACGACGGGGCGCTGCGGGCGGCCGCAGGCGTGCATCACCTCGTGGATCAGCAGCCCCTGCCGCAGCGTCGGCGAGATGCGGTTGGCCATCTGGTAGGCGCGGCTGTTCTGGCCGGGGAAGTAGATCGGCACCACGGTGGCGCCGGAGCGCTGGATCATCTTCGCGGTGAAGGGGTTCCAGCCGGCCTCGATGGCCGGGCCGAAGAGCGTCTGCGACGCCGCCACCACGCCCGACGGGAACAGCGCCACGACGCCACCCTTCTTGAGGTGATCCATGGCGCGGGCGCGCATCTCGAGGCTTTGTTCCCGCGCCGATTCCTCGTGCGGGAAGGGGACCGGGATCATGAAATCCTCGATCTCCTTCACCCCGGTCAGCAGGGCGCGGGTGAGGATCTTGTAGTCGGTGCGGACGCGGCCGATCAGCTCGCCGAGGATCATGCCGTCGACCAGCCCCTTCTCGGGGATGCGGCGGATCTGCTCTTCGGGCGTGTCGAGCCGGATGTCCATGTGGGCCAGCGCGTGGGGCCAGAATTCCTGTCCGTTGGGCACACCGGCGCGCTCGACACGGCGCACGAGGCGGATCAGAGGCAGCTTGCCCGTCATCCATTCCAGCGCGCGGATGGTGTTGGCCTTCCAGGGATTGGTGAAAGTGTTGGCGTAGCTCAGCCTGCGCTTGTCGTACGGAGCGTGCCCGGGGCGCGTGACGGAACCGCCCGTTGCACCGGCCGTGGCCTGATAGCTGTCAACCATGTGCCCGCCCTGTTCCGTCTTGCAGCGTCCGGGGGTGTTTCCCGGGGTCAGTTGTCTTCGCCGAAGCGGTTCGCGACCAATGCTTCCAACGCATCGGCCAGCGCAGACGCGTCCGGTCCCGAAGTCTCGACTTCAATAGAGCTTCCTTTGGAAGCTGCCAACATCAAAAGCCCCATGATGCTGTCTCCCCCGGCGCTCATCCCGTCCTTGGAGACCTCGGCCCGCGCGTCGAATCCCTCGACCACCTCGACCAGTTTGGCGGAGGCGCGGGCGTGCAGGCCCTTCTCGTTGACGATCTTCAGCACACGGTGCTCGGTCTTGCTCATGCGGTCTTTTCCTTGGGCGCGGGGCCTGTCCTAGAGGGGATCGGGTTTGACGTTGATACTGTCAATGTATTTACGACCCGCCTCGAGGGCGCCTTTTACCGCATCCGGCACTGGCATCTGCCTGCTTTTGGCCAGCTTGATGAGCATCGGCAGGTTCATGCCGTAAAGAATGCGACGGTTCTCGGGCTGGCAGGCCAGCAGCGAGAGGTTGGATGGCGAGCCGCCATAGAGATCGGTGACAACCACCACCCCGTCGCCGGTGTCGACATCGTCGGCGGCGGTGCAGATCTCGGCCTGCTTCGTGCGGCGGTCGTGCACGGCTTCGATCGACACGGCGACCACGCCGGGCTGTGCGCCCACCACATGCTCGACCGCCGCGAGATACTCCCGCGCCAATCCGCCATGGGCCACGATCACGATGCCGATCACGCCTGCCGTCCTCCGCTGGCTTCACCTTGTCCGGCGCGGACAGACATGCCCCGCCGCTCCAGCTCGCGGTGTCTAGTTGACACCTGCCAGCCGCGCTCTGCAAGAGCACGCGCCACCGTTTCCGTCACAGTAACCGAACGGTGTTGCCCGCCGGTACACCCGAAGCCGAAGGTGAGATGGGCCTTGCCCTCTTCCTTGCAGGCGGGGAGTACGAATTCCGCCAGATCCACGAGCTTCTCGATGAACGGGGCAAAGCGCGCGTCCCTGGCCACGTGCTCGGTCACCGCCGCGTCGAGCCCGGTCAGCGCGCGCAGCGCCGGCTCCCAGTGGGGGTTGTCGAGGAAGCGGCAGTCGAAGGCCCAGTCGAGCCCGTGCGGCAGGCCGCGCTTGTAGGAGAAGCTGTGCAGCGAGACCGCCAGCATCTGGCCGCTGTCATCGCAGAAACCGCGCTCGATCTGGGCGCGCAGGTCGTGCGGCGACAACTCGGAGGTGTCGATGAGCACGTCCGCCGCATCGCGCGCGTCGCGCAGGAGCTCGGTCTCGCGGGCGATGCCCTGCGTGTAGCTTTCTTCGGGGGCCATGGGATGGCGGCGGCGGGTCTCGGAATAGCGCCGCGCCAGCACCTCGGACGAACAGTCGAGGAACAGCAGCTGCGCCTCGATCCCCGCCTCGCTGCCGAGGCGGCGGTGCAGGTCCAGAAGACCCTGGACCGAGAAGTCGCGGTTGCGGATGTCCACGCCAAGCGCCACCGGCCGGGCCAGCGCGCCGCCGTCGAGCAGGCGCGGGATCAGGCTCAGCGGGATGTTGTCGATGGCCTCGAAGCCGATATCTTCCAGGACGTTGATCGCAGTGGACCGCCCGGCGCCCGAAGGCCCGGTGACGAGGACAACACGTTGGCTTCCCGTCGGCTGATCCTGCATGTCTCCGTGATCCCTTCGGCCACTCGTTAGATATTGAACGAGCGCTGCGGGGAAACTGGTATGCACGGAGTTGTGAAGCAAGGGGATTCTTTGCCCCTGCAGCATGATTTCGCGGCACTGCGGCAAGCGGTCGGTCTCGGGTTCGTCGAGATCGAGCACCGCGACCAGCCGGACGGGGCCGCGCGCGGGCGTGGCCCGCAGCAGCCCGAGGCCACGCGCCTCGATCAGTCCGGCGATGGGGGAGGGGGCCGAGAGCCAGAGTGCGCCGTCGCGGGCGGTGACGATGACCCGGTCGTCCGCCACCAGCGCCGCGCCGCGGGCCATCATCTCGAGCGCAAGGCCCGACTTGCCGCTGCCCGAGGCGCCCCGGATCAGCAGCCCGTTGCCGGCCACGGCCACCGCGGTGGCGTGGAGGACGGAGGTGTCGGTGCGGGACATGGCAGGCTCAGCGGGTCAGATCGGAAGGCCCACGACGAACCGGGCGCCGAGCGGCTCCGAGGTCACGTCGGCTTCGGTCGGGCGGATGTTCTCGGCCCAGATCACGCCGCCATGCGCCTCGACGATCTGCTTTGAGATCGCGAGGCCGAGGCCGGAGTTGTTGCCGAAGTCGTTCTCGGGACGGTGCGAGTAGAAGCGCTTGAAGATCTTGGTCAGCGCCTCTTCGGGGATGCCGGGGCCGGTGTCCTCGACCACCACCAGCACGCGGTTGTCGCGGCGGCGG
>NZ_JAATOS010000123.1:0-10342 GCF_011806505.1 Salipiger sp. HF18
CGATCTGCCGCGCGGCAAGCAGGAGCATTGCAGCGTGCCCGTCATGGCCGCAGGCATGCATCTTGCCGGGAATGGTCGAGGCATGGGCCGCGCCCGTCGCCTCGACGATGGGCAGCGCGTCGATGTCGGCGCGCAGACCGATCACCGGCGCGCCCTGCCCCATCTGCGCCACGACGCCGGTACCCGCGAGACCGCGGTGCACCCGCCAGCCCCAGCCGGTGAGCAGCCCGGCGATCATCTCCGAGGTCCGGTGCTCTTCGAAGCCCAGCTCGGGGTGGCGGTGCAGGTCGTGGCGCCAGGCAATGGCTTCGGCGATGTGGTCTTGGTCGAACATGAAGTCTCCTTGCGGACGCGCCCGGGCGCCCGTCTTGTATCAGGGCGCCGCCGGCGCCTCCTGGAAGGTCAGCAGGATACCGCCCAGCCGAGCGTGCTCGGTCAGGACAAGTGCGCTGCCGATCTTCTGACAGGTGAAGCCGCCCGTGTCCACGAAGGGGAGGACCCGATCCAGCGCGCGGCAGGCGACGTCGAGCGAGATCACCGAGGGCGCGCCGTCCGGAGCAAGGTCTGCGGGCAGCGGGCCAAGGACTGCCCTGGCGGCATCGCGGCAAAGCACCCGCCAGTGGCCTCTGCCGGTGAAGACCGTGAAACCCCGGCCGGTGTCGGTGATCGCCTCGGAACCATGCAGCGTGGCGAGCCAGTCCCTCACCGCCGGTTGGTCTTTCGGCTCGGCAAGGATCGTGGCCGAGACAAAGCCGTGCGCGCCATTGGGGTGATCCATCCATTTCGGAAATTCGATCAGGTCGCGGCGGTGTTGCTGGCAGGCGAACATCGTCAGGCGCGGCAGGCCGGGCCGGGGAAAGATCTTCAGCGTGGGTGCGGTGCGGTCCGGCGCGCCGTCATCGCGGATCACGTCGCGCCCGAACTCGATGGTGCCTTCGCAGTGACCGCCCCGTGCCACGACCGCCGCCTCATCCGCCTCGGCATCTGTCGAGTTGAGTGCCGAAAGAGGTACCCCGTCGCGCTCATCCAGCCAGCGCTGAACATGGCGGCCGAAAAGGAAGTCTCCGGCCGGGTAGCCTTCGAGCAGACTCTCGTCGCCGATCCCCACCAGCTCCAGCAACTGGTTGCGGAAGATCACCAGCGCAGTGGACGTGCCCCAGGGATGCATTCCCGAAGGCTTCATCAGAAAGCCGAGTGAAAGGTACGTCTCGCGCGCCTCGGCCAGATTGCGCACACAGACCAAAGGATGGTCGATCCCAAGCGACGTCATTCCGCCCGGCCTTTCAACTCTGCAAGCGTTGCGAAGCCTGCGAAACGCCCGACGCCGCGATCAGTGCCGCGAGGGCCGGTCACGACATGGCCGGGCGGGACATCCCTGGTGACGATTGCTCCGGCAGCCACCGTCGCCCCGGCCCCCACCTCGACCGGGCCGAGGATCATCGCGCCCGCCCCGACCACCGCGCCACGGCGCAGCCTGGGATGTCGCCCCTCTCCCATGTCGACGAAATTCGACCCCAGCGTGACCCCGTGCCAGAGGCTCACGTCCTCTTCGATCACCGCCGTCTGGCCGATCACGAGCCCGAGCCCGTGATCGAACCACACGCCGCGGCCGATCTCCGCTTGCGGCCAGATCTCGACCGAGAGCGCCCGGGTGAACTGGCTCTTGACCGCCAGAGCCAGCTCCTCGCGCCCCGCCAGCCAAAGCGCCCGGCTCACCCGGTAGGACAAGAGCGCGTGATAGCCGTTTGCGAAAAGCAGCACGCGCGGAGCCCCACCGGGTTGTCCGTCGCGCGCGCTGGTGACCAGCAGATCGTCGAGCGAGGTCTCCAGAAGATCGTTCCGGTGGCGGAAGAGCTCGACGGCCAGACCGCGCAGCCCCACCCGCGCCTTGCCCTCGGGCAGGCAGGCGGCAAGCGCAGCCGCCATCAGCTCGGACAAGTCGGACAGCTCGCCTGGCTCGATCCCGAGCAGCGTTCCCACTCCCGGCTCGGTGGAGAGCAGCTCAAGAGTGTCTGACAGAAGCGTTTGCCGCAACCGATGTGCGCCCATGTGGCCTCGCGGGTGATCGAAGGGTTTCACGAGGCTGCCCCGAGTACCGTGCTGCGCACAAGAGCGGAAATGTTGCCGCCGTGTTGCTCTGGAGGGAACGCGAAGACTGAGCAGCAACGCCCTTCGGGGCGAGGTTCCGCTAGTGGTCGGTCGCCGCGCAGATGTGCGGGCTTCCCCCGAGATCCGTTGCCGCACGTCGAAGGACGTCTCACAAGTTGACGTCGTGATCGACGACGGGCTCGGCGCTCCTGATCCTCTATTGAGTGGCACCGCGGGGGAGCATCGGGAGGAGGTTGGGACCAAGAGATGAGCGCTTGCCGTGAGAGGGCAAGATCCGGCCCCTTTCTCCGCAGCGCATGAAGGTTGACTGAGGACCGGAAACGTCCTGGAGCTCTGCCAGGGTGGTCACGGGCCTCAAGCTGAACACAGTTGCCAGGGCGCGTCTCCGCGACGGAAGGACCTACACCAGAGTGGCGGGAATGAAGCCCGCAGACCTCGCGGCAACGAGAAAAGCGCGGCGCGCATCCTCGACCGGGCTCATGCAGTCCATTGCAGACTCAACTTTCGTGAGCGCCACCTGGCGCTCGCCATCGGAAATCGGCCACCTGCGGCGCAGCCAATATCGCACCTTTTCTATCGTGCTGAAGTGTTCAGTGTCGCCATTTTGCGACGTCATCAGGACCACAGGTTGGCCCCATTGAATTTCCATCATGTGTTTTCTTTCGATTGAATACGATCCACGCCAACGCGATTGCATGCGCATGACATGCGCAATCGCCAGAGACGCAAAAGGATCATGGAGTTCCGGTAGATACCGCCACGGTCGGCACCAAGCGCCACCGCCAGACATTATCTACTGGTGAAATGCTCGGAGACGGCTCCAAGTGCCGGTCTCGACATGCCGGCATCCGTGACGAGGCGAGCCTCGCCACGGATCCTCCGGGAGAGCAAGATGCGGAACGGACTTCCCTGGAGGGTATGGTCCACTCGACGCGCTCGCCTGGAATCCTCTGGTCTCGCAAGGGCTTCGCTCTGCGCGTCACCCAGACGTATAGCTGAAAATTGGACGATCAGTCCATGCGGCGGGCGTCACGCTCTTCGCGAGCGGCCTTCAGGCGCGCTGTCTTCTCGGCCCTCACCTCGGCATCTTCCTCCAGGACACGCTTCGCGTTCTTGGTGGTTTTGTCGATTGGCGTGACGGGCTCGGAATTTGTCACCTTCACATCCGAAACGCTGGGTTTCAGAAGTTTTCCGCCGTTCCCCGTCTGAGGAGGAACGCCGGGAAGCAAATCTTCAAATGTCGACTTCAAGCAAGCGCCAGATTATTGGCGTTTTCGCGACCATCACGGCCACTCTCAACGTCGAAGGTAACCTTCTGGCCATCTTCGAGCCGGTCGAGACCCGATCGCTGCAGGGCAGAAATATGGACGAAAACGTCCCTGCTGCCATTTTCAGGCTCGATGAAGCCGAAGCCTTTGGTGGTGTTGAACCATTTCACGGTGCCAGTGGCCATATCCGTGGTCTCCTTAGAAATGCTGCCCGCAGAATCGCGACAGCCGGGCAAAAGTCGATCCAAGTCGATCAACCGAAACCGGGTCAGCGGCAGCAGCATTTCGAAGAGAAGAAACGTAAGCCCTCCATCCATGAGCCTCGCCAGCCACAAACGCAAGGATTCTTTCTTCGGGATCCTAAAGCTGACGGGGCACGCGCGATGCCGCCTTGGAGGCCACTCCTCCACGGTGACATCATCGCCATTGGTCTCAGGCTCCCGACCCGGCGCTTCGGTCACCGCGCGGGCCCGCCGACGCCTGCCGTGCTGCGCCGTTGGCGGTCCCGCGGGTTCGGATCCTTGCGCTGCCGATAATGCACCGAGGTGACGTCGGCCGGGACGCTCACGGACACAAGTTTGTCCAAGTTTGTCAGAGTTTCAGTGATGAGCCATTGCGCTCGGCGGTTTTTGCCTCCATATCGTCGGATGCTATCGTTACTCCATTCGAACCTCTGCTTTCCGTTCACCCGGCTCTCAGTTGATCGACTCGAACTGACTTTGCCGGGCCGCCGCAATAATGTGGGCGGCAACAGAACAGGAGACCACGGATATGGCCACTGGCACCGTGAAATGGTTCAACAGCACCAAGGGTTTTGGCTTCATCGAGCCTGAGAACGGCGGACGCGACGTGTTCGTCCACATCTCGGCGATCGAGCGCGCCGGCCTGACCGGCCTCGCCGATGCTCAGAAGGTTACCTATGACGTTGAGAGCGGCCGTGATGGCCGCGAAAGCGCCATCAACCTTGCTCTTGCATGAACTGCCGCCGGGCGCTCCTCGCGAGCGCCCGGCAACCAGATCAGACATGTCCGGAACAATGCAAACGCCTCGCAGTCCGGCAGAATGGACGCGCGTGCTGATGAAGTACCGCACTCCAATCCTGTCGCGAAGCCTGTTCGAGCTGAGCGTCACGATCCTTCCCTTTTTGTTGATCTGGACCCTTGCCTGGCAGCTGATCTCCGTCAGTCCCTGGCTTAGCCTGTGTCTCGCGCTTCTGAACGCCGGCTTCTTGGTTCGCATCTTCCTGATCCAGCACGATTGCGGTCACGCGGCGTTCTTTGGGAGCAGAGCTCTCAATGACTGGACCGGGCGCATTCTCGGCGTCTTGACGCTGACCCCATACGACGTCTGGCGCCGGACGCACGCGATTCATCATTCGACCACCGGCAACCTCGACCGCCGCGGCGTCGGTGACATTCCGACCATGACGGTCAGCGAGTTCCAGGCTAGAAGCCGACTGCAGCGGATCATTTACAGAGCACTCCGTAACCCGCTGTTCCTCTTCGGCCTTGCTCCGTTCTACATCTTTTTCCTGCAGAATCGGCTGCCCGTCGGACTGATGCGGTCTGGCAGAATCTACTGGGCAAGCGCGCTCCTCACCAATGCAGGCATTGCGGGGACACTCGCGTTTCTATGGGTCTTTGGCGGCCTACAGGTCATCCTGCTGATCTTCCTGCCCACGACGCTTTTCGCGAGCTCGATCGGGATGTGGCTGTTCTACGTCCAGCATCAGTTCGAGGACACCGAGTGGGACCACGAACCCGACTGGGTCGTACAGAACGCGGCGCTTCACGGATCTTCATATTACGTCCTGCCGCCCGTACTGAACTGGTTCACTGCCAATATCGGCGCACACCATGTTCACCATCTGGCCAGCAGGATCCCGTTCTATCGCCTGAGCGAGGTGCTCCGCGAGCATGACATGCTGGCGGGCATACAGCGTATCACCCTGCTGGACAGCCTGCGCTGCGCGCGGCTGCATCTTTGGGATGAAGATGCGAGGCGCCTCGTGACCTTCGCCGAAGCGAAAGCTTAGCCGCCAGCACGCGGGCCTTTCCCTGCAGAGCCGAGCAGCTGCCAGAAAGCTGGATGCCGGGGAGAAGTCCCAGCGCCCCGCCGCATTGGCGTAGACGTCACGAAGCTGGTTTTTTCTTCCGTTTCGAAGCGCTTACTTCGCGCTCGAGCCGCGCTGCTCTCAGGCGACGGGTCTTCTCGAGGCGGTCGTTCGTCTCATCGTTGATAATCGCCATCGCCGCGCTGTGGGTGCGCTCTGCGACCGACACGCCCCCCTTGGACTTCTTCTGATCAATCTTGTTAGCCATAGTCTGATAGTCTCCAAGGGTGTCTTCAGCGGTTCAGTTCTCGCGTTCATTGTGCCTTTCGGCATCGGTCGCGTTGGCGATTTCATCGGCCCAGACCTCGAAGCCCGTGAGTTCTGCGTGACCAAAGCTCTGTGTCAGGGGGACGTCTGCTGCATCACGCCCTCTTGCGATCAGCACACGACCGATCCGGCGTTCATTGTTTCTCGGATCGAAAACCCACCACGTTCCGCCGAGATAGACTTCCATCCAGGCCGCGAAATCCCCCGGTGGATAGGGGGGAGGCATCCCGATATCGCCCAGGTATCCCGTGCAGTAACGGGCCGGGATGTTCAGGCATCTGCACAAGGTGATGGCCAGGTGCGTGAAATCGCGGCAGACACCGACGCCTTCTGCCAGTGTTTGCGATGCTGTGCGGGTCGAGCGGGCGTGCTCATATCCAAAGGTTACCGCGTTGTGAACGTAGTCGCAGACGGCCTGCACCCGGTTCCAGCCGGGCGGAACATGCTCGAACATCTGCCATGCACGATCAGAGAGCAGATCCGTGTCGCAGTAGCGGCTTCCAAGAAGAAATACCAAGGTCTCGAACGGCAGCTCTTCGACCGGATGCTCCGCTGCGTCCTGAGCACATGCGTCCGCCACACCGAGATCCCGAAAGATCCCATCCGTTCCGAGCACGAAATCGCCGGCCGGGGCGACACATCTCGTGCACCAGTTCCCGAAAGCATCGCGATAGCTCTGCAAGGGAACGCTGGGTTTGGTGTGGAGGTAGTCCGGACGTTCCAAATCTCCGAAACGGGAAAAATGCACGTTCAGCAGCGCGATCATCGGTGTCGGTTTCACCAGATGATAGCGTAGTCGGCACCCCAGACGGATTCTCATCGCTTCCTACCTTTATACATGTCTAGCATACCACCGGCGGGCTGCCCCTGCTGCTGGTACATCGCTCAGTTGGCAAGGTGGCATTCCCCGCCACGCAGCCGAAAGTTGTCGTTGCACAACCAATCATTTCCGGAGTGATTGAGGTGCGCATTGGCCGGGACCTCCAGTGCGAGGCAACGATCGCCGCTGGCAGCGTAACCCCGCTCGCACACCCACCCAGGCCCCCCGTAGGAGTCGCTGAGATAAGCGTGTTCCGGTATCGCGATTTCCTTGCAACCGTCGGACGTCTTCACGTAGCCACGCTCGCACTCCCAGAGGTCGCCGATCTGGCGCCCCGTGAGAAAGCCGCGCTCCGGCACGTCGATCTTGACACAACTGTTCCGGATCTTCGCAAAGCCTCTCTCGCAATCCCAGTCTCCGGCATAGGAACTCTCAGAAAGATACCCGTTCGCCGGGACGTCGATCCTCTGGCAGCCACCACCGCTTTGGATATAGCCGCGATCACAACGCCAATCGTTCCCCGCTGGGTTCAGATAGGCATTTTCCGGAACGTCGATCTGCTCGCAAGTCGAGGCCCCGCTCTCGCGGAAGCCGTGCGCGCACTCCCAGCCTGAACCGTAGCTGCTGTTCGTGGAATACGCGTTCTCTGGTATGGCAACCGCCGCACACGCCCCTTCGCGCTCGCGATAGCCAGGATCGCATTCCCAGCCTCCGCCAAAGCGTCTCAACTGGGCATTCTCCGGCGGCTCCGGGCTGTCGGTCTGTGCCGCTGCCGGTACCATTGCGGACACCCCGATCCAGAACACTGCGAATGTCGTAAGCAGGCCAGCCGACCGCTCCTTGATGTCAGTGCGCGACATGAACAGGCTTTCCCAGGCAGGCCGACGCAAGGCCACGGTCCAGCCGCACTGCGACAGGTATGGTTGCGCGTTGGGCCTCGACGTCTGCGCCGCACGTCGGGCGCGCCCCGTATGTCACATCGCCGCCCAACGTCGTCAGCAGCTCCAAAACGCTACCGTCGCGGCCGACGGAACCTGGAGAGATTGCGATGTTCGGCGTGGGGCGAGCGCGACCGGACCTCCGGTCCTCCGCACCGCCGCTGGCGGCCAGGACTCTTCGGGCAAAACCGTGAGAGGACGCGACTGTGCCAACCGCCAAACAGTCGTAGTCCGCAGGGTCGGGATCGGGATGCAGGGTCATGCGATGTCTCCAATGGGCTCGCGTCAGCATTGCTTGTATTCGGACCCCCTCTACCGTCGGGATCTGGGCTCAGGGCCCTCGTCAGAGCTTTGGGGTCGAGCAGGCGCAGTTCCTTGCGCCCCTGCGCATCGCGCTGAACAAGGTAGATCCGGAAGACGGTTTCGAGGCCGCTGTATCCGGTCCGATCCTCTTCGATCAGAAGTTCGTAGGTGCCGGGCTGAAGCCAACCACTCCCAACAATGGGAAATGGCCTTTCGAAGGTAACTGTCGCCTTGCCCGGTGTCCGAAATGCGATGGCGCGCCCTCCAAGTGCACGACCTGCATTCTGCAAGATCCATGCTCGCGGCCAAGGCGCCTGAACATGACTACCGTGCGGTCTGCGTGGGATCGTAAAAGCGCATGGCAGGCTGCCAAGCGGCGGGTGACCGGATCGACAGGAATTGTCACCTTAGGCGTACCCTCGCAGGCTTTTCCTCGCATTACAAGTACAAGAGCACGAAAGTGAAAATCGCCTTGTTTACATGGAATTACTCTGTCCCTTCGCGATGAGACGCAGAGCGAACCGAGCGACTTGAGCACCCCCCGGAAATTCGGACACTCACATAAGCAACGATTTGCAGTCTGCTGATCTTCGAGCCGAAGGAGATCAGAGATGTCGAAACGGACGCAGCACGCGCCTGAGTTCAGGGCGAAGGTCGCGCTGAAAGGGACCTGCTCCCCGCTGGTCCCTCATTCATAACGAGAGCCTGTTGGTTGGGTTTTGGTATTCGGCTTCCCCGTCTTGCGCAAGCGCGTCGGGCGGGGAGCCCTCATAGTGCTCAAGCACTCGGCGCGCTTGTTGCGGGGTCTGGTTGCCCGGCGCTGTGGGGCCGGTCCGTGTTGTACAACGCAATCACAGACCACCCACGGGACCGAGGAGCGCGAGGTGCTCTACCGAACTGCGCCTGCCGAAGCGGCGTCGAGGCCAGCGCAACAGTACAGCACCCGGGATCATCGCGGCGGTACGTCGGCTTGTTCTCCTGGCCTCCGACGATCTGATCGCCGGCATCCTAAATCGAAAGGGTCTGCTGACCGGACATGGCAATCGATGGACCCGGGAGCGCGTCACCGCACTCAGGTCGCATCACAAGATCCCGGTGTTCCACCCGGTTCCCGACGGCACCGCCCCCCGGCTCAACCTGACCAACGCCGCGCGCCTGCTCGGCGTCACGACGACGACACTCAGACCCGCCGCCGAAGCCGGCAGCATCGAGGGCGCTCATCCGTGACCGGACGGTCCGTGGATCTTCGCCCGCGCGGAACCCGGTAAGGCCAAGGGAGAAGCCGGACACATCGCGGAGACCCTCACCCGCCTCGACCTGGTGATCCTGGACGAGCTCGGATACCTGCCGTTCAGCGCTTCAGGGGGCGCCTTGCTCTTCCATCTGCTGAGCAAGCTCTACGAGCGCACCAGCGTGATCATCACCACGAACCTCAGCTTCAGCGAGTGGGCCACAGTATTCGGTGACGCCAAGATGACCACCGCGCTCCTCAATCGGCTGACCCATCGCTGCCACATCCTTTAGACCGGAAACGACAGCTTCCGCTTCAAGGACAGCGCGGCCGCAGCCACCCGGAAAAAGAGGGAGGGAAGCCATGTCTTGACCCAATCATGACCCGCTCAGCATAATCCAAGGTGGGTCACTTCTCGATGGAACACCCGGGTCAGTTCTGGGTGGAAATCAACATCGTCGGCCAATGTCGCAGCAATTGCGCTGGCGGCAATTGCTGCGCGCGATATCCGGTGTCGAGCCTACGCTTCAGCCAGTCGGCGGCGTGGACGGGTTGAAGAAGAAGCGGACCATCTCTGAGCTCGCATCCGGCCCTTTCGGATCGGTATAGCTTCCTGCGGACTGTCCGCCGGACCATGCATGTCCCAGCCCCTCGACAACCCAGTGTTCGACCGCTTCCGTACCGGCGTCGTCATAGGTCGTGCTAAGTTGATAGGATCTCCCCCCCGCGGCGCCCGCAGTCTCGGTCTGAAGGCTCTGCGCCGGGCCGCCCTCGAGAGCCTGCCGGACGATATCCGCGCCGTTTGACGGGTGAACGGTGGCGTCGGCATCGCCGTGAAAGACGATGGTTCGCGTGGGAGCCCTGCGCGGAGCGCTTCCGGCCTCACGACCGGCCATGGCCGAAAAGGCCGAGGGGACATCCTTCGCGGCCCCCGCTGGCAGACCCGAATGCGCGCCCACTGCCTTGAACACCTCCGGGTAGGCGCCGCCCAGGATGACCGCCATTGCCGCGCCCGCCGAGAGACCCGCCACGAAGACCTTGTCCCCGGGTATGGCATGGCGGGCGATGACCTCGCGCGTCAGGCCGGCAAGGATGGAAGGCTCGCCCCGATCCCGCGCCTGGTCACCGCGGCTGAACCAGTTCCAGCAGGACTGGGCATTGTCACCGCGCGATTGCTGCGGGTAGACAACGACGAACCGATGTTGCTCGGCCAGGACGTTCATGCCGGTCCCGGCGGCAAAATCCTCCGGGGTCTGGGTGCAGCCATGAAGCATCACCACAAGGCCGGTGATC
>NZ_JAATOS010000124.1:0-10317 GCF_011806505.1 Salipiger sp. HF18
CACCGCCTGTGGCGAGGTCACCAGAACCGCCGAGACGTTGCTGCCTTCGAGCATGTCACAGAGCGTGATCAACTCGTTGCCGGTGCCGGGGGGCATGTCGACCACCAGAAAGTCCAGAGAGCCCCAATCGAAGCTGCCGATCAGGTGGTGAATGAAATCATGTTTGTAGGCGTCGCGCCAGACGATCGGGGTGGTGTCGTCTTCGAGCATGAAGGCGAGTGAGCCGACCTCGACCGGGTGCGCGTTGCCATCGGCCACGAAGCCGTGGGTCTGCAATCCGGCCTTGGTGGTGCGGATCTTGGCCCCGGAAAATCCGAAGAACCGGCTTTGGTTGGGGCCGTGGATGTCGGCATCGGCGACGCCGACACGAAATCCGTTCCGCGCCAGACCGGCGGCCAGATTTGCGCTGACCGTGCTTTTGCCGACGCCGCCCTTGTTGGCCAGGACGACGATGATCTGGTCGATCTCCTGCAGCCGGCGTTCGATCAGGACCTTGTTGTGATAGGGCTTGTCGAGCGTGCAGCTCGACTCTTTGGGGCAGAACTGGCAGGCGTGGCCCAATCCGCAATCGGTCTTGGGCACACTTGCCTTCTCTTCGGGTGTCAGGAAATCCATGGCTTATTCCGATCCCATGTCGAGCATGATCCAGCCGTCCGAGACGCGCTTGAACCCGTCGCGCTCTTTCTCGGCGCCCTGCCAGACGGCAAAGGCCATCGGCACCGTTTCGCGGGTCAGCGACACGTTGTGATCGCCTGCCGCGTCGATCGGGCGCGACATCACCACCGTCCATTCGTTCGGGTCGCCGTCCTTGTCGAGGTAGTCGCTTTCTCCGCTGACGGGCTGTTCGTCCAGCATCGTGGTGCTGCCGGGGCCGCCTGCGGCGAGGTTCTGCACCGTGTCGCTGCCGGAGCGCCAGTACCAGATGTTCACCGCGCTGTCGGGGCCGTCGCCCATCATGTAGGACGTCTCGTCATTGCCCATGGAGAACTGCACCGCGGCGCCATCCCGGAACCGGTCAAAGGCGGTTTCGGTGTCTTTGGTGTCATCCACCCAGCGCAGCCGCACATAGAACCTGTCGGATGTCCGGGCCAAGGTCATGTTGAGATAGCTTGGCTCGGCATCGTAATTGACCCGCAGCTCCACCGATTGATGCACCGCCGGGGCGGGCAGCATGGCCACGCGATATTCGGGCAGGCGTTCCCAGATGATATCGTCGGGATCGTTGACCGTGCGCAGGTAGATGCCGTCGGGAATGGTGGACACCTTTACGGTGTCATAGGCCTCGAGCAGTTTGACATTCGCATCGTCCACGACCTGGGCGGTGGACAGGGTCGGAGCCGAAAGCAGGACCAATGTGGTCAGGGTCGCGAGCGTTCTTTGCATGGTGGGTCTCCTTATCCCCAGAGGTTTTGTGCCGCCGGTTCAGCGGGGGAGCTGCCGGTTTTGGGCGCATCGGGGTCGCGAAACGGGCCGACCCTGACCTCTAATTCGTTGATCTGGACCTCTGCCCAGTCGCCCATGTCCTGCACGAGCTGGGCAATGGTCGGATCCAGCAGCTTGACCTGATCGCGCCGCAGCAATCCGGCGACGGCCTCTAGGGTCGGGCCAAGGTAGCGGCACAGGAAATCGCGCTGCGCCCGGCGATAGCCCGAGGCATCGTGGCCTTTGGCCAGTGCGTTCGCCTCGAAGTGGCAGAGCACGGCCATCAGTTCCAACATGGAGGCGAGATGGTCGGGCTCATCGGTCTTGCCTTCGTCGCCGGTGGCCGCCTTCAAGCCGAAATGTTTGTAGAACGCTGCGACGTTCAGCATGAAGGAGGGCCGGGTCAGACCGGCAAGAATGCTCTCATGGTCGCCGGCCAGAAGGGCGGCAACAGGCTTGCCCCCATGACCATGCAGGAAGGCACTGATATATCCCGCCTCAAAGCTGGCGAAATCCTCAGAGACGGGCATTGTGGGCCAAGGCGACCCTGTCGCATCCGCCCAGGCAACGCTGAATGCCTCTTGAAACTGCCCCGAGGCGACGGCGTCGAAGAACTCCTTTGAGGGATGTCCAAAGGCCAGCGCCGCCAGACGCCAGATGCGTTCCTTGGCCCGGGCTCGTCCGGGGCTGTCGCCCATCGGGGGGCGTGATGTGACCGCGACCGACATCAGCTTAGCTTGAACATTTCGGCGTGACGGTAGCCGATCAGCGTGTCCATCAGCTCGCTCTCGCCGCCTTCGGCCTTCTTGGCGCGCTCTGCGGTGATCGTCTCAAGCGCTGCGCTGACTCCGTCGCCAAACAGGCTTTCGAGATAGTCGAGCGGAACGCGGGACTCGGCGGTGGCCCCACCGGCCTCGTCGATTTTCGGCGGCGACAGGGGCGGCACATAGAAGACGTTGGGCTTGGTCCCCATCTCGGGATAGAGCGGCAGGGCGACCTTGTACTTGTCCACCAGCGTGTGGATCGGCCCGTCCTCGTCGTCGCGGTAGCCGATCCAGCGGATGCGGCCGACGCATTGCTTGGCGCAGGCGGTGGGCAGGCCCTTTTCGATGCGCGGATAGCAGAAGATGCATTTCTCGGATTTCGAGATTTCCTCGTTGAAATAGACCTTCTTGTAGGGGCAGGCAGAGACGCAATAGCGGTAGCCGCGGCAGCGTTCCTGGTCGATCAGGACAATGCCATCCTCCTGGCGCTTGTAGATCGCGTTCCGCGAACACGCCGCCAGGCAGGCCGGGTTTTCGCAGTGGTTGCAGAGCCTCGGCAGGTAGAAATAGTAGGAGTTCGGGTAGTCGCCCTCCCCCTCGTCCTCGTCCCAGTTCGCGCCCCATGTGGGTTTGACATTGGGGCGCAACCACGGGTCGGTGCCGGTCATCAAGGCTTCTTCGTAGTTGTACTCCCACGGCACGCCGTAGTCTTCGGCGCTGGGTTCCTTCCCGATGCGCAAGGCGCCATCCTCGTCGAAGCCGCCTCCCATCTCGTGAAAGTTCTTGGGATAGCCGGTGCCGGGCCTGGTCTCGACATTGTTCCAGTACATGTATTCGCGACCATTGCGGTTGGTCCACTGCAGTTTGCAGGCGGATGTACAGGTGTGGCACCCGATGCATTTGTTCAGATCCAGAACCATGCTGAGCTGACGTTTCACGGCCATGTCTTATTCCTCCCTCTCACGCGGCTCTTACGCCGGCTCCACGTCAACGCCGCTTTCATGCGCGAGCTGGTTTGCATTCCATTTGAAGAGCTTGAAGCCGAGGTGCCCCCATCCGCCCGCCAGCTCCAAAGGCTGGATCAGCGTGGCCATGGTGTTGTTCATCGGCTTCCACTGCTCGTATTGATGCGGCTCCCAGCCGTGCTCCATCATGATCGAGGTGGTCGGCAGGCTGGGATAGAACTTGGCTTGGGCAAAGAACTCGCCCGCGCTGTTGAAGACCCGCACCTTGGAGCCGTCGGTGATGCCCTTTTGCGCCGCCAGTTTCGGATTGATGTAGATGTTGGGTTCGCCCCGCTGCAGCCGCAGCATGAACTTGTTGGACCGCCAGTTGGAATGGATGCCCCATCGCGTGTGCGGCGAGTAATAGTTCAGTGGGAAGTTCGACGCTTCACTGCCGGCGTGATGCCGCGCGGTTGGAACGACGGCGCCCAGCTTCTCGAAGGTCGGATGGTCGCAGTAGAAGGTGACGCGCCCGGTAAGGGTTTCGTATGGCTTCTTGTTCTCGGTCTGAGCCACGAAGGGGTTGTAGGGTTCGTCCACCGGAATCGGCTGGTTGTTGCCCCCTTGGGCATTCATCACGATAAAGCCCTGTTCGGCTGCATCTTCCAGAGACACACCGCCCATTTCGGGGCTGTTGTCCACGAGCCATTTGGTGGCGTCGTAGTCGGTCAGAAGCGTCTGGTTCATGGTGAAATCGTCGTGGATCGTGTGCAGATCGCGGCTGACGTCGCCATCCTGATACCCTTCGATCCCGCGTTCGATGGCACGCTCCTGGATCTTGCGGGTCAGCAATTCCATGATGTCCCAGTCCGGCTTTGCCTCGCCGATCGGTTCGACCGGCCTGGAGAAAACGTTGATGAAGCGGTGGAACCCGACGCCGCGCAGATCCCAGGCCTCGTAGTGGCTGGCGGCGGGCAGCAGGTAGTCGGCCCATTGTGCCGTGCTGTCCATGCGCACGTTGATGTCGACAAACAGTTCCTCGACCTCTTCGAGGATGCGCTCGCGGTACTTGTCGACGAACTTGTTGCGCCGGAACTTGTTGTCCGCGATGGAAATCAGCCCCTTCATATCGCCGTTGTAGGGCATCCACCCTTCACCGATACTCTGGTCGATCATCTCTTCCATTTCGTCGATGTTGAACCCGACGCGCTCCTTGAGCTTGTCCGCGTCGTAGTAGTTGCGCGCGTGCTCGATCATATGGCCGCGCTGGAATTCGCCGAGACCGCCGGGCTCGAGCCGGGGCAGTTTTTCGAACCCGTAGAGCGCCAGTTGCAGCCATGCGCCATGGTTCCAGTCGACCCAGGAGGTGTCCATGCCGCCGGTCTTGCCGCCATGCCCGGTCAGCGCCAGCATCAGCGCTTGCGACCAGCCGGTGTAGATGCCGTTGGAATAGCGCCCGACGTTGAAGCCCAGCATCAGGATCGCCTTTTTCGCCTTGGCGAAATTGCGCGCTTCGGCCCGCACGGTGTCGGCGGCGATGCCGGTGACGTCGGCCATGGCTTCGGGCGTGTGTTGCGCCGCCTCGGCCCGGACTTTTTCAAAGACCGTGGTGACCTCGATCCCCTCGACCGTGAAGGTGCCTTCGAGCGCCGGATCGACACCGTCAAGCGCGATGGTCTTTTCCTCTGACCCCATCGTGCCCTTGAGCATCACGGCGGCACCGGAGTTCATATCCCAGTGATAGAAGTTCTGGTCGGAGCCGCCCTCGACCAGATCGGCCTCGCGCAGCAGCTTGCCGTTGTCTGTACGGACCAGCACCGGCAGATCGGTCTGTTCCTTCACGAAATCGACGTTGTAGAGGCCTTCCTCGATGATCACGTTGACCATCGACATGGCCAGGAACGGGTCGGTGCCCTGTTTGATCGGCATCCACAGATCGGCATGGATCGACGAGGGGTTGTAATCCGGCGCGACCGAAACAATCCGTGCGCCGTTGTACTTGGCCTCCCAGAGGTAATGAGCGTCGGGGATGCGTGTCACGCTGGGGTTCAGAAGCGACATCATGATGTAGTCGGCATCGAACCAGGCGTCCGACGTGAAGCTTTCCTGCGGGTTGCCGTAGGCCAGATGCGCGCCGGTGTTCAGGTCGCCCACGTCGGTGAAGATATCAAGCTGCACCCCGCCGACCAGGGAGGCAAACCGGTAGGGTGCAGCGAAACGGACCATCGACTGGCTGCCAGACCCGGTATGGGTCATCAGCTTGCCGGGGCCGTATTTCTCGAAGATGTCGATCACCTTGTCGGCGATCTCGGTGGTGATGTCGTCCCACTCCATGCGCTGCCATTTGCCTTCGCCGCGTTCGCCGACCCGCTTCATCGGGTAGCGCAGGCGGTCGGCCTCATACATGGCGGCGGAGTGGATCGAGCCCTTCTGACAGCCGCGCGGGTTGGCGTCGGGGACGTTGGGGTTGATCTGCGGATATTTCGCCAGCTGCTCTTCGCGGATGACGATGCCGTCCTTGACGTAGATGTCGAAGGCGCAGTTGCCGATGCAGTTGATGCAATGCGCGGCCTTGCCGATCTTGTCCCAGGTGAACTCCCGGCGATAGAGGTCTTCCCAATCGCGATAGGGATATTCCTCGGCCAGGGTGTCTCCGATCGGTTCAAGCCGGTTCAAGGACCATGCCTTGTTCGCGGCCAGAACGCCGGCACCGGCAAGTGATGACGTTTGCAGGAACTCACGACGCTTCATGCGCAGCATGTTCATCCTCCCTTTGACTATCCGCCCAGTTCTGTGGGTCGATCATTGAGTCTCAGGTTAGAGGAGGAGTCGTCGCCAAAGGCTGCGAAGTTGTTACGTGATGTAAACGAGTTGTAACCAAACAGGGTCCGGGGTTTGCGAAAATGGGATAAGGTGGTCTTATCGCAGGCAAGCGTTGCTTCTTGGGGGAGGGCCCGACGGGCCGAGATGCCGATGCCGACAGACATGCAAACCAACACGCCGTCCGGTTTCGGACGCAACAGCAATACCGAGGCGCTGACGGATTTTCTGGAACAGCGGCTCGACCGTTTGGTCGATCGCTCCATCGAGATCGCCAAATCGAACGGCTACGCCCCCTTTACCACGACGATCCGCGCCGCCTGGGTCGAGGCGATTGCCAGCGTCACCGATGCACTTGGACGTTACCTTGCCAGCAGCACGGACGCGCCGAACGGGCCGCTGGCGACGCTGGATTATGCGTCCGATCCGCGTTTCGCCCGTATGCGCGTGATTGCCCGGATTCACCGGTCACAAGGCATCACGCTGCAGATGTACCTGGGCTTGTTCAAGCACTTCCGCAATCTCTACATGACCGAACTTGCCCTGTTGCCCGGCGGCGTGACCGCGCAGGAACTTTTCCGGGTGCGTGACTTCTTTGATCACACCGAACTGAGCATCAGCGCGGATTGGCACCACAACAACGACAACCTGCGCCTGCGTGAATTGCAGGAGCGGTCCCGCGCGACCACGCTTGAAAAGGACCGTTATTTCGCCGTTTTCGAAAGTCTGCGAAGTGCGGCCTTTCTTCTGGATCACGGTGGTCGTCTGGTGAATGCGAACCAGGCGGCGGCGGAACTGTTCCTGGGGCGCGACGCGCAGGCGGGCGACATCATCTACCTGCGATCCATGCGGCGTCGCAAGAAATCGCTGCAGGCGGTGGTCGACAAGATCATGGAAAACGCCGACCCCTCGGACGAGCCGGTGTGGCTGGACACGTTGGACGGGCCGCGCTGTTTCGATGTCCGCACCCGCACCCTGCACGATGCGGTCGAAAACACCGCCCTTGGCAATGTGGTGCTGTTGAACGATGTCACCGCACTGCGGCGCGATGCAGAGGAAGCCAAGCAGTCAGAGCGGGGCATGTCGCGGTTCCTGGCCACGATGAGCCACGAAATACGCACCCCGCTGCATTCCGTTCTGGGCGCGGTCGAACTGTTGCGCACCGCGGATCAGGCCAGTTCAGAAACCTTTCTCGACGTGATCGAAGCGGCGGGGAAGGCATTGCTCCAGACGCTCAGCAACGTGCTGAACTATTCGAAATTCGAAAAGGCCCCGCCTGTGCCGCGCCCGACGGACACGGATCTGTTCGAAGAGATCCGGGTCTACAGCCGCATGGCCGTCATTGGTCGCAATGTCGCCCGGACACCGCTGGATTTCGACATTGGCGACGATGTTCCGAAATCGGCGCATCTTGACTGGGGCATGATCCAGCAGGTGCTCAGCAACCTGGTGTCGAATGCGCAAAAAGCGGACAACGGGGAAGGGGTTGCGGTGTCGATCCGGCGGGTCCCCGACGATGCGGGTGGCGAATCGCTGCGCTTTGAGGTGAGCGATCATGGCCCGGGCCTGCCAGAACATGCCGCGAAAGCCCTATTCCGCCCTTTCAAGGACACCATGGCGCGCGACACCGGCGATGGCGGATCGGGTTTGGGATTGGCCATCTCGCACCATCTGGTCGAGGCCATGGCAGGGCGGATCGGCTATCAGAATCTCGAGGCCGGTGCCTTGGTGTGGTTCGAGGTGCCGCTTGTCCAGTCCGACATTCTGGATGCGACCGGGCCGCGATCCGCGGGCCAGACCACCCGCAAGTTGCCGCATGCGCAATCGTGCATGTTGGTCGATGACGACCCGATCGGCGCCAATGTCACGGCCCATCAACTGGAGCGGATCGGTCTCAAGGTCACCCGCGCCGCCTCTGTCGCGGAGGCAAAGCAACAGGCGGCCAAAGCCGAGTTCGACGTCTATGTGGTCGACTACCTCTTACCCGATGGGGACGGCCCGACACTGATCGCGTATTTGCAGGAACGTACACGTCGCCGGGCCAAGTTCATTGCGCTGACGGCCAATGTCGATGCGCTTGTCGGTCGGTCTACGGGGTTTGACGAGGTGCTTGCCAAACCGGCCGGTCAGGTCAGCCTGTCGTCGGCCATTTTCGGATCGGAGTCGCGACACTTTTCAACCCATCCAACACGCCGCGAGGCCCCCGAAAGCCTGCAAGGACTTGCGCCCGGTACCGTCAAGGCGATGATTGATGTCTTTGCCTCGAGCTGGTCGGAGTTTCGCCGACAGTTGCGGGCCGACGACACCCCGCGGCATGTGCTGACCCTGTCCGCGCACCGGCTTGCCGGAAGTTGCGCGATCCTGGCGTTGTCGGACCTGGAAGCCGCGCTGCGCTGCCTCGAAGCCGACTGCAACGACGAAGGCCAGCCCCTCAACCTGGCCGCACATCTGGCGGCGCTTGACCGGGACCTGGGCGACTTGCCGTCCTGGCGGCGGCTGACTGCGGGTGAGGCAGTGGTATGAGCGTCCGGATGCATCAGGTCCGCCCCCTGCCCAGCGCAAAGAGAGCCACTGTTCTTTGCATCGATGACGATCCGATCGTGCAACTTATGCTCGAAGACATTATCGCCGGGGCCGGTGCTGATTTTGTCATCGTCGGATCGGCGCGCGAGGCCGAAGACGTGCTGGCCGACACCCATTTCGATCTGGTCCTGCTCGACCGGTGCCTGCCGGACAGTGACGGCCTGCTGTTGTTGCGCACGATCAAGAGCGAAAACGACTGCCCGGTCATCATTCTCAGCACATTGGACAAATCGAGGGACAAGCTTTTGGGGATCGGGCTTGGCGCCACCGAATATGTGACCAAACCGTTCAATCCCCTGGAGCTGAGCAGCCGTATCCGTCAGTTGCTTCATAACCATTCCGACACGGCCAAGCCGGCAGCGAACGGTGTTCTCGAAATCGCCGGGATGACATTTGACCCGCGCAGCCGCCGACTCGAAACACCCGGCCAATATGTCATTCTGGCGCCCGCGGAGGCGCGGCTGCTGCATGCGCTCTTGCTGAATGAAGGGCAGTTGCAGACGCGCGATCAGATGACGCAGTCAATCTGCGGGCGTGAGTGGTCCCCGGGGGACCGCAGCATCGACGTGCTGATAAACCGTCTGCGCGGGCACATCCGGTCTTTCCCGGTTGACATCGTGACGGTCCATCGCGCCGGGTATCTACTTGTTTGCGAAACCGAAAACGCCGTCAGGACGTAGCCACGGTGCGCACAAACTTCGCACCGATCGGCGCGTGAAGGTCTCGACGCGCGGGGCGGAGCGGTGAGGGGTGGGCGCAGGCTTCGCCGGATGAGATTGCCTCAGATGGGGTCTGGCAGGCGTATGGCAGGAAGTCTGGCCGGGGAAGAGGGTGGATTTTGGCGACTCCGGGGATGTGGGGTGGATGGTGGGGTGCTAGATGGTGGCGCGTGTGTGTTTCGTTCGGTCCTGACCAGCCGTTCAAGCCAGGCGGTGCCCGCGTCTGGTGCCGGCCCCAAAGCGGACCTTCCCTGTGGCGCGCAGTATCGTCGAGTTGATGAAGGTCGACTTTGCGGACGAAGTGAGTTTCCGTTGCACCTTGCGTGAAAGCCCGTCTAAACTATGCATACTCATCGCGCCGCTGTCGTGACGCGCCGACGTGAACGTTAGAGAAGCTATACCAGCAGCATCCAAATCGCGACTGCCGCGAGTATGCCGGCAAAGGACAGGTTCAGAATACGCGCCGTCTCTGGGCTACGCCAGCGCGCGGTCATACCGTCACCCAAGGCAGCATAGAGGGAGAACGCCACCGCGTTGTTGATCGTGAAGATAAGCGCGATCCATATAACGAAGGTGGTCCGATCCATGTCCGCCGCACCAGCGAACTGTGTGAACATCAAGGCTATGATGAGATAAGCTTTCGGGTTCAGAAGAAGCAGGATCACACCGTCCGCGATGCTCGCTGGCTTTGCTTCGGTATCACCTGCCAGAACACCAGCCCGTGCGAGACCCCAAGCCAAATACAGAACGTAGGCCGCGCCAGCAAAGCGGATGACGGCTAAGAACATAGGCGCTTCAAGCGAAATCCAATCGAAGCCGAACCCCATCGCGATCGTCACCGCGAGCGTGGCGACGTGGTAGCCGAGGTTCGCTGGGACGGTCGCCCGAAACCCGAAGCGCGCGCCATTGGCGGCGAAAAACATGTTTCCCGGCCCAGGCGAATAGGCGAGGGGCGCTAGGAACAGGATTAAGTGCAATTGTGAGCTGGGCCATGTGCCTGAGCCGACTACACTGTTAGCAGGGTGCTGAAATAGTCGGGCCTCGACGCCGGTTGCGGAACATGAT
>NZ_JAATOS010000125.1:0-10308 GCF_011806505.1 Salipiger sp. HF18
GCCGCTCGGGGCCCCCAAAACGCGGGTGGTGGTGCCGCGGGCCCCACCCGCCGATTTCGGCAACGAGCCGCATCCGTTCGGCATGGCGCGCGAGATCGAGATCGGCATGGGCCTCGCCCGTGCCCAACGGGTGACCTACGTGGGCGAGCTTGGCTGGGAGCTGTATGTCGGCACCGATCAGGTCGCGCATGTCTTCGAGACGCTGCTCGAGGCGGGCGGGGACCTGGGGCTGAAGCTCTGCGGGCTGCACGCCATGGACAGCTGCCGCATCGAGAAGGGCTACCGCCATTTCGGCCACGACATCACCGACGAGGACCACGTGCTCGAGGCCGGGCTCGGGTTTGCGGTGAAGACCGGCAAGGGCGCGTTCATCGGGCGCGAGGCGGTGCTGCGCAAGCGCGAGAAGGGGCTGTCGCGGCGGTTGATGCAGTTTCGGCTGAAGGACCCCGAGCCGCTGCTCTTCCACAACGAGCCGGTGCTGCGCGACGGGAAGATCGTCGGGCACGTGACCTCGGGCAACTACGGCCACACGCTCGGCGGCGCCATCGGGCTGGGCTACGTGCCTTGCCGGACGCCCGGTGAGCCCGCCGCCGAGATGCTGGCGTCCAGCTATGCCATCGAGGTGGCGGGGCAGGTCTTCGAGGCCGAGGCGAGCCTGCGGCCGATGTACGACCCGGCCTCCGAGCGCGTGAAGCTCTGAGCGTCCGCAAAGGCGCCCCCGGACCTGACATCCGGGGGCGATTGAGACGCGTCTATTCCGCCGCGGTGCCGTAGGCCACGTTGCGCCCGCCGTAGCGCCGCACCCGCAGGTTGGCCTGTTCGGCGTGGCCCACGAAGCCTTCGAGCATGCAGAGCCGCGAACAGTACTCGCCGATCTCCGCCGCAGCCGCGTCGGTGGTGACCTTCTGGTAGGAGTGGGTCTTGAGGAACTTGCCGACCCAGAGCCCGCCGGTGTAGCGCCCCGCCTTCCTGGTCGGCAGCGTGTGGTTGGTGCCGATCACCTTGTCACCGTTGGCGACATTGGTGCGCGGCCCGAGGAACAGCGCGCCGTAGCAGGTCATGTTCTCGAGGTACCAGTCGTCGCGGTCGGTCATCACCTGCACGTGCTCGGAGGCGATGTCGTCGGCCACCGCCAGCATCTCGTCGTGGCTGTCGCAGAGAATGACCTCGCCGTAATCCTCCCAGCTCTTGCGGGCGGTCTCGGCGGTGGGAAGGATCGAGAGGATGCGCTCGACCTCGGCCAGCGTTGCGGTGGCGAGGCTTTCCGAGTTGGTCACCAGCACCGCGGGCGAGTTGTAGCCGTGCTCGGCCTGCCCGAGCAGGTCAGTGGCGCACATCTCGGCGTCCACGGTGTCGTCGGCGATCACCATGGTCTCGGTCGGCCCGGCGAAGAGGTCGATGCCGACGCGCCCGAAGAGCTGGCGCTTGGCCTCGGCGACGAAGGCGTTGCCGGGACCCACCAGCATGTGCACCGGCTCGATGGTCTCGGTGCCGATGGCCATGGCGCCGATGGCCTGGATGCCGCCCAGCACGTGGATCTCGTGGGCGCCGCCGAAATGCATCGCCGCGATCACGCCGGGGTTGGGCTTGCCCTTGAAGGGCGGGGTGCAGGCGACGATGCGGGGCACGCCGGCCACCGCGGCGGTCAGCACCGACATGTGCGCCGAGGCCACCATCGGGAACTTGCCGCCGGGCACGTAGCAGCCCACCGACTGCACCGGGATGTTGCGGTGGCCGAGGATCACGCCGGGCAGGGTCTCGATCTCGATGTCGAGCATCGACGCACGCTGCGCCTCGGCGAAGGCGCGGACCTGGGCCTGGGCGAAGTGGATGTCCTCGATCTCGCGCGGGGTGAGCTGGGCGATCAGTGCGTCGATCTCGTCCTGACCGAGGCGGAAGCTCTGCGGCGCGTAACCGTCGAATGTCTCGCTCAGCTCGCGCACGGCGACGTCGCCGCGTGCCTCGATGTCCTTCAGCGTGGCCTCGACCGTGGCGCGCACCTTCTCGTCGTCTTCGTTGCGCAGATCGGCCGGGCGGCCCGTCTTGAGATGGCGGATGGCCATGTCGTCTCCTCCGTTGGGGTGTGCCGCATGGAAGACCCTGCGCGGGTTCGACTGCAATATTTCAGCGTAAAGCTGAAAATCTTTCATGACCTGCGTTTTGCTGTAGGCTTCGGGTCGAATCGGAGGAGAGATGCCCAAGGTCACGGCGAAACTGGTGGCAGAGCGGGCCGGCGTGTCGGTCGCGGCGGTGAGCCGCGCCTTTCAGCCGGGCGCGCCGCTGGCGCCCGAAAAGCGCGCGCTGGTGCTGCGTATCGCGCAGGAACTCGGCTACGTGCCGCCCGCCGCGCGCAGCCTCAGCCAGCTCGGGACGCGGAGCGTGAGCCTCGTCGCGGGCGATCTCACGAACCCGTTCTACTCGGGCGTGCTCGAACTGCTGTCGCAGGAACTGCACAAGCGCGGGCGGCGGCTGACCCTGCACGCGGTGCCCCCGGGCGAGACCGTGGACGTGGCGATGGAGCAGGTGCTGGGCTATCGCGCTGACGCCGCCATCGTGACCTCGGCGCACATGTCCTCTGAGCTGGTGCGCCGCTGCCGCGAGGCCAACCTGCCGGTGGTGCTGCTGAACCGGGTGCAGCCCGACAGCCGGATGACCGCGGTGACCTGCGACAACCACGCGGGCGGGCGGCTGATCGCGGCGCGGTTCCTGGCATCGGGTCGGCAGCGCATCGGGCACATGACCGGGGTCCCTGACACCTCGACCCATATCGAGCGGTCGCGCGGGTTCCTCGACCGGCTGGCCGAGGCCGACCGCGCGCCCGTCGTCAGTGCCTGCGGCGGTTTCTCCTACGCCGGTGCTATGGAGGCGGCGGCCGATATGCTCGACGGCGGACCGCGGCCCGACGCGGTGTTCTGCGAGAACGACGTCATGGCGCTGGCGCTGATCGATGCGGCGCGGGCGCGGGGACTGCGGGTGCCCGAGGATCTGGCGGTGATCGGCTTTGACGACATCCCGATGGCGGGGTGGCAATCCTACCGGCTGACCACCGTGCGCCAGCCGATCCGCCGCATGGTGGCCGAGGCGCTGACCCTGATCGAGCAGCTGCAGACCGACGGCGCGGGCTGCGGCGCGATCCGGGTGCTGCCGGTCGACCTCGTTGCCCGCAACACCGGCTAGAGCGGCGGCCTAGCGCAGGCCGCGCCGGCGCTCCTCGAGCGTGGCGGCGGCCGAGAGGATGTGCACCCGCATCGCCGCCTGCGCCAGCGGCCCGTCGCGCAGGCGGAAGGCGCGCATGAGCAGCCGGTGGTCGCCGTCGCTGCGTGCCGTGTCCTCGTCCGAGAACTGCCGGTAGGTCATCGTCAGGATCGCAAGGTCGGTCAGCTGGGTGACGATCTTCTCTGCATGCGCCACGCCCGAGATCCGCAGGATCCGCATGTGCAGCGTCCGGTTCAGGCCGCTGCGCAAGGTGGCGTCGTCGCTGGCCTCCATGCCGTCGCAGAGCTGCTCGAGCTCCTGCAGGTCATGGGCGGTGATGCGCTCGGCGCAGCGATAGGCGGCGGTGCCCTCGATGTCGGCGCGCACCTCGAAGCTGCTGTTGACCTCGTCGGGATCCCAGCGCCGCACCATGGCGCCCGCGTGGGGCCGCACCTCGATGTAGCCGTCGGCGGCGAGGTTGCGCAGCGCCTCGCGGACCGGGGTGCGGCTGACGCCGAGCTCGGCGGCGAGCGCCGCCTCTCCCAGCTTGTCGCCCGAGCGCAGCGCCCCCGAGATGATGCCGTCGCGCACGTGCAGATAGACCCGCGCCACGTTGGTGCCTTCGGTCAGGTGGGCGGGAAGGTCGGGAAGGTAATCCTCCATCGCGGGCGCTCCGTGCTCATGAAAATTTTTCACTCCCAGTATGCTGCATTGACGAGATGTATGCAATGATGCTGAAAAGATGCCTGAGGAGACCAATAATCAGCATCGTTGTATGCAATAAGGGAGGAAAGCAATGACCTACACACGCAGAACACTGCTGCGCACCGCACTGGCCGCGCCGGCGGTGCTCGGGCTCGGGACGCTGGGGGCGAACGCCTATCCTGCGCGCAAGCTGTCGCTGGTGGTGCCGTTCGACGCGGGTGGCTCGGCGGACCGCATGGCGCGCGCCATCGCGCAGTTCCTGCCCTCGGAGCTCGGCGAGACGCCGGTCACCGTGGTGAACCGCTCGGGCGGTTCGGGCGCGCTGGGGCACAGCTGGTTCGTGCGCCAGCCCGACGACGGCAGCTTCGCGCTGGTCTCGCCGGTGAACCCCTACCTGATCTCGAACGTCCTGCGCGGGCAGGGCGGCCTGAACTGGGAAGACTTCCACCACATCAACGGCCAGTGGCAGGATTACTACGCCGTCTTCGTGAACAACGAGCAGCCCTACCAGACCATGGCCGAGCTGGTGGCCGACATCCGCGACAACCCCGGCAAGGTGAGCTGCGCCATCATCCCCGGCGACGGCGGCCACATCTCGGCGCTGATCCTGCTCGAGACACTGGGCATCCCCGAGACCAACGTGAACTGGGTGACCTATGACGGTGGCGGGCCGATGCGCACCGCGATCGCCGGCAACCAGGTGACGATGACCTTCACCGCGGCACTCGGCAGCAACGTCATCAAGGATCAGGTCCGCGCGCTCGCCGTCTACCGCAACGAGCCCGATCCCGACCGCTGGGACGCGCCGGTGATCAACGAGGCGCTGACCGAGCTCGGCGTCGAGGTGCCGGTGCTGGCCGCCGACCTGCGCTGCCTCTCGGTGCAGTCGAGCTTCGTCGAGACGCACCCGGACGTCTATGAAGAGCTGGTCGCGGCCTACAAGCGGATGCTCGAGCGCGACGATTTCAAGGCGTTCATCGCCGAGGGCCAGATCGGCGGCGACTGGCTGGGCCCCGAGGCGACCGCGGCCTCGCTCCAGCAGAGCTACGACGTGTTCTCGCGCTACATCTCGCAGATGTAATCCGATGAACCTGACTGCGAACAGAGCGGGCCATTTCGGCCTGCTCGCCCTTCTTGCAGGCTTCACCCTGTGGTTCACCGCCTCCGCGTGGGAGGCGGACGCCACCCTGGTGAACATGATCCTGATCGGTCCGGTCGCGTTCCTGGCGCTGGGGCTGATCGCCGCCATCGGCATCGGCCTGCTACTGAACCCCGAACGCGATGCCGAGCCCGCAGAGCCCGCCGAGACCGACACGTTCCGCGAGCGCTGGGGCGTGGCCATCGGCTGCCTTGCGCTGGCGCTCTACGTGCTCAGCCTCGAGACCATCGGCTTCGACGTGGCGGGCGTGATCTTCTGCGCCGCCTGCATGGTGCTCATGGGGCGCCGCAACTGGCTGGTGATCGTGGCCTATTCGCTCTTCGTGGGGCTTGCCCCCGTCTGGATCCTCGAGGGTCCGATGGGCATCCCCGTCCACACGCTGATCCTGGAGTAGACCGATGCTGGACCTCGCCGCCATCTGGGATGCCTTCGGCATGCTCTTCGCGATGCCCATGGCCTGGGTCGTGGTGCCGCTGGGGCTGCTGATCGGGCTGGTCTTCGGCGCCGTGCCGGGGCTCTCGGTGCCTATCGCCATGGCCGTCTTCCTGCCGATGACGCTCTACATGGAGTTCACCGAGGCCATCCTCTTCCTCACCGCGATCTTCACCGGCGGCGGCTTCGGCGGCTCGATCCCGGCGATC
This sequence comes from Salipiger sp. HF18, assembly GCF_011806505.1. Lineage (NCBI taxonomy): Bacteria > Pseudomonadati > Pseudomonadota > Alphaproteobacteria > Rhodobacterales > Roseobacteraceae > Salipiger > Salipiger sp. HF18. The sequence goes on from NZ_JAATOS010000125.1 coordinate 5,701, forward strand.
CTGATGAACGTGCCCGGCACCTCGGCCGCCATCGCCACCTGTTTCGACGGCCACCCGATGGTGCGCCGGGGCGAGCACAACCGCGCGCTCGGCCTCGCGCTCGGCGCCTCGACCGTGGGTACGGCGGTGGGCTACCTGCTGCTCTTTCTGGTGCTCGAGCCGATCTCGGGCTTCGTGCTGCGGCTGGGCCCGTCCGAGCTGTTCCTCGTCGCCGTCATCGGCCTGCTGCTGATCGGGCTGATGACCGACGGGCGCTTCGCCCGGGCGGTGGTCGCGGGCTGCATCGGCGTGCTGCTGTCGCTCATCGGCATGAGCAGCGCCGGCATCGAGCGCGGCACCTTCGGCAGCATCTACCTGCTCGACGGCATCGACGCCAACGCCGCCATCATCGGCATCTTCGCCGCCTCCGAGCTGTTCCGGCTGGTCAAGCACGACTACCTCGTCGAGGCGCAGGACAAGCGGTCGGTGTCGATCCGCGAGATCGCCCGCGGCTTCGCCGACATCCGCCACAACCTGCCGACGCTGGGCCGCGGCTCGCTGCTTGGCGCGGGGCTGGGCGTGATCCCGGGCATCGGTTCGTCGATCGCCAACCTCGTGAGCTACACCATCACCAAGCAGCTCTCGAAGGAGCCCGAGAGCTTCGGCAAGGGCAACCCGAACGGCGTGGTCGCGGCGGAATCCGCCAACTCCTCGTCCGAGGGCGGCTCGATGGTGGGCCTGCTCGCGCTCGGCATCCCGTCAAGCGCCGCCACCGCGATCATGCTCTCGGCCTTCTCGATGCACAACATCACCGGCGGGCCGCGCTTCATCTCGGACCAGAAGGACGTGGTCTACGCGATCATCGCGGGCAACCTGATCCAGGCGGTGATGCTGGGCATCATCGGGCTGCTCTTCATCCGCATGATCGTCTACCTCGTGCGGGTCCCGCTCAGCTACCTGCTGCCGCCCATCGTGATCTGCACCGTGCTGGGCAGCTACGCGCTGACCTCGAGCCTCTCGGGGCCGGTCACGCTGGTCGCCTTCTCGTTCCTCGGCGTGGTGCTGAAGCGCTACAACTACTCGGTGGTGGCGACCGTCATCGGCCTGCTGCTGGGCCTGATGATGGAGGGCAACCTCGTGCGGACCTGGCAGCTCGGCGGCTCAAGCCTCAGCCCGATGTTCACCCGCCCGGTCTCGCTGGTGCTGATCGCGCTGATTGTCGCCTCGGTGGCGCTGGCGCTCTGGGTCACGGCCCGCCGCAAATCCTCGCAACCCTTTACGCAAACCGGCGAACCGCACCGCGGCGACGCCTGATCCCAAGAACGGAGACAAGACACATGGCTGACGCAAGACTGAAGCAGGCCATCGCCAACAAGGAATTCGTCGTCGCCCCGGGCGTCTTCGACCTGATCTCGGCGCTGATGGCGAACTCGATGGACTTCAAGGCGCTCTACGTCACCGGCTACGGCACCGTGGCCTCGTATCTCGGCGTGCCCGATGCCGGCATCGCCACCTACCGCGACATGCTCGAGCGCATCGCGCAGATCTGCAAGCGCACCGAGCTGCCGGTCATCGCCGACGCCGACACCGGCTACGGCGGGCTTCTGAACGTGCGCACCACCGTCGAGGGTTACGAGGCGGCGGGCGTCACCGCGATGCAGATGGAGGACCAGGAGTTCCCCAAGAAATGCGGTCACACGCCGTTCCGCAAGGTGATCCCCACCAGCGAGATGCAGCGCAAGATCGAGGTCGCCGCCAAGGCGCGCAAGTCCGACGACTTCCTCATCATCGCCCGCACCGACAGCCGCACCTCGCTCGGCATCGACGAGGCCATCGCCCGCGGCAAGGCCTATGCCGAGGCCGGCGCCGACGTGGTCTTCATCGAGAGCCCCGAGTCCGAGGCCGAGATGCTGGCCGTGGCCGAGGCGGTGAAGGCGCCGCTCTTCGCCAACATGGTCAACGGCGGACGCACGCCGCTGCTCTCCGCCGACCGGCTGGCCGAGATGGGCTATTCCATCGCCATCCACCCGGCGGTAGGCTTCCTCGCGGTGACGCGGGCGCTTCAGAAGGCCTACGGCGACCTGCTGGCCCATGGCGAGACCACCGAAGCGGTGGACCTCTATTCCTTCGCCGAGATGAACAAGCTGCTGGGCTTCGAGGACATCTGGTCCTTCGAAAAGGAATGGGCCGAGGCCGTCTGATGACAATCCTGCCCCCCGAGCGGCCCAGGACGCTCTATGCAAAGCTCTGGGACAGCCACGTGGTGCGCGAACGCGAGGACGGCTCCACGCTGCTCTACGTCGACCGCCACCTGCTGCACGAGGTCTCGACCCCGCAGAGCTTCGTGGCACTGGACCGCCGGGGGCTGCGCCCGCACCGTCCCGCGGCCAATCTCGCGGTGCCGGACCACGCGGTGCCAACCCGGGGTCGCGACAAGCCCATCGCCGATCCGATGGCGCGGGCCCAGACCGCGCGGCTGGTCGAGAACGTCGACAGGCACGGCATCCCCTTCATCCCGCTCAGCGATGCGCGGCAGGGGATCGTGCACGTGGTGGGACCCGAGCAGGGCTTCACCCTGCCGGGGATCACCCTTGCCTGCGGCGACAGCCATACCTCGACCCACGGCGCCTTCGGGGCGCTGGCCTTCGGGGTGGGGGCCTCGGAGTGCGGCATCGTCATGGCGGCGCAGGCGCTGGCACAGCGCCGGGCCCGGACCATGGTGGTGCGGGTCGAGGGCACGCCCGGGCCCGGCGTCACCGCCAAGGACCTCGCGCTTGCGCTGATCGCGCAGCTGGGGGCCAACGGCGCGGCGGGCCACGCCATCGAGTACCAGGGCGCGGCGATCCGCGCGCTGTCGATGGAGGCGCGCATGACGCTCTGCAACATGGCCATCGAGGCCGGCGCCCGGGTGGCGCTGATCGCCCCCGACGAAACCACCTTCGCCTTCCTCGAAGGGCGTCCCATGGCGCCCAAAGGCCCGGCGTGGGACGCGGCGGTGGCCTACTGGCGCACGCTGCCCTCGGACGAGGGCGCGCTTTACGACCGCGAGGTCGTGCTCGATGCGGGCAAGGTGGCGCCCTTCGTGACCTGGGGCACCTCGCCCGAGGATGCCATCGCCATCGACGCCGCCGTGCCCGATCCCGAGGCCGTCGCCGATCCGGCCCGCGCCGGGCGGCTGCGCAAGGCCATCGCCTACATGGGGCTCGAGGCGGGCCGGCCCATCGCCGGCACCCGCATCGACACGGTGTTCATCGGCTCCTGCACCAACGGCCGGCTTGCCGACCTGCGGGCGGCGGCGCAGGTGGTCCGGGGCCGCAGTGTCGCGCCGGGGGTGCGGGCGCTGGTGGTGCCGGGCTCGGGGCTGGTCAAGGCGCAGGCCGAGGCCGAGGGGCTCGACCTCGTGTTCACCGAAGCCGGGTTCGAATGGCGCGAGGCGGGCTGTTCGATGTGCGTCGCGATGAACGGCGACAGGCTGGAGCCGGGGCAGCGCAGCGCCTCGACCTCGAACCGCAATTTCGAAGGGCGTCAGGGCCGGGGCGGGCGCACGCACCTGCTCTCGCCCGCGATGGCGGCAGCGGCGGCGGTGACCGGCGCGCTGACCGACGTCCGCACGCTGGAGGCCATGGCATGAGCGCACCGCTGATCCGACTTGAGACCCGGGCGATCTCGCTGCCCGAGACCAACACCGACACCGACATCATCTTCCCGGCGCGTTTCCTCTTGAAGATCGACCGCGACGGCATGGACGAGTGCCTGTTCCGCGACCGCCGCATCGGACCTGAGGGCGAGGCGCTCGACCACCCGTTCGACGACCCCGCGCTGCGCGACGCGCAGGTGCTGGTGGCGGGGCCGGGCTTCGGCTGCGGCTCCTCGCGCGAGCAGGCGGTCTGGGCGCTGGTCGACTGGGGCATCCGCGCGGTCATCGCGCCGGATTTCGGCGACATCTTCGCGGGCAACGCCGCCAAGAACGGTCTGCTCTGCGTGCGCCTGCCCGCCGATTTCTGCCGCACGCTGGCGGCGCGGGCGGAAGCTGGGGCGCGCTTCGGCGTGGATCTGCCCGCGCGGGTGCTGACGGTGGACGGTGCGCGGGTGGCAGGTCTCGACCTTTCCGACGCGGCGGTGCAGGCTTTCGGCGAAGGCTGGGACGAGATCGACGTGATCCTCAACCGCGAGATCGACGAGATCCGGCGCTTCGAGGACGATCACCGCGCCCGCCAGCCGTGGCTGTTTGCCTGAGGCGGGCAAGCGGAAGAAGGAAAGACCATGGCCGCAATCGACACCGTCGCCATCGTTGGCGCCGGGCTGGTGGGGCAGGGCTGGGCCATCGTGTTCGCCCGTGCCGGAAAGACCGTGCGCATCTTCGACGCCCGCGACGACGCCGAGGCCCAGATCCGGCCGCAGATCGTCGCCGCGCTTGCCGAGATGCAGGCGGCAGGGCTTTGCGACGCGCCGGACGACTGGCTCGCGCGGATGAGCTTTGCAAAGACGCTCGGGGACGCGGTCGGGGCGGCGGATTACGTGCAGGAATCCACCTTCGAGCGCATCGACGTGAAGCGCGAGATCAGTGCTGCCATCAGCGCCGTGCTGCCTGAGCACGCCATCTGCGGCTCGTCGACCTCGGGCTTTCCC
>NZ_JAATOS010000126.1:0-10274 GCF_011806505.1 Salipiger sp. HF18
TGGCGGCTTCGGCCCCGCGCCCGCGAGTGACGGGCAGCGCCGCTTCCTGCACGACCGCGACGCCTTCCTCGGGCTGGTCGAGCGCTGCGATGACATGGCCCGCGCGGGCGACGTGGTGGGCTACGCGCCGCACTCGCTGCGGGCGGCGGATGCGGCGGATCTCCGGGCGCTGGCAGAGGCACTGCCCGGGCGCAAGGTCCACATCCACGTGGCCGAGCAGGTGAAGGAGGTCGAGGACTGCCTCGCCTTCTGCAACCGCCGCCCCGTCGAGCGGCTCTACGAGACCGCCGAGGTGACCGCCGACTGGTGCCTGATCCATGCCACCCACCTGACCCCGGGCGAGGTGGCGCTGATCGTGCGCTCCGGCGCGGTGGTGGGGCTCTGCCCGGTGACCGAGGCCAATCTCGGCGACGGCGTCTTTCCGGCCCCCGACCTTCTCGCGCGCGGCGGGCGCTACGGCGTCGGCACCGACAGCAACGTGGGGATCTCGCTAGCCGAAGAGCTGCGGCTGCTGGAATACGGTCAGCGCCTGACCGCCCGCGCGCGCAACGTGCTGGCCACCGAGGAAGGCTCGACCGGCACGCAGCTTTTCCGTCAGGCTCTGGCGGGCGGCGCGCAGGCGCTGGGCGCGCCCGCGCCGGAGATCGCCGAGGGCGCCCTCGCCGATCTCGTGGCGCTGCGCGATCCGCTGGCGCTGGGCACCGGAGGGGCCGAGACGCTCGACCGCTGGATCTTCGGTCCCGAGGTCGCGGTCAGCGACGTCTGGGTGCGCGGCCGGCACCTCGTGCAGGACGGGCGGCACGTCGCCCGCGAGGCCGTCGCCGCGCGCTTCGCCAAGGCGGTCCGCAAGGTGCTGGCGGGGGCCTGAGCCCGGTTCGGCAGGGCGCAAAGTGCCTCGCCACTGCCGCCTGGCGGTGATCTGTCCTAGGCGGTTTGATTTCGGGTCCGACGCGGTCATCCTGCGGCACGCGGCGCTCGCGCGGGCGATTGCCAGTGCAGTGCTCGGGGGACTACAGTCCGGTCATGGAGATCTCCGCACCCGCGACCCCCGGCGACGAGCAGGGCATGACCGACGAGGCATGGCAATCCGTCCTGCGGGCGGTCGACCAGACCTATTCCGAGCTTGTCGCGCATCAGGAGCAGCTGGAAAGCCAGAACGCCGAGCTGAGCGCCGCCAACCGGCTGATCGAATCCGTGCTGGCCTCGGTCAGCGACATCCTCATCGTGATCGACCGCGACGGCACCGTGGCCGAGGCGAGCGCCTCGCTGCTGGCGCTGGTCGACGGCGGGGCCGAGGCGGTCATCGGGCAGCACGCGGCGCAGATCTTCGACGCCGCGGGGGCGGGTCAGCTGACCGAGGCGCTGTCCCGGCTCAAGCTGCACCCGGCCGAGACCCGTTTCGAGGCTGCGATCCCCACCACCACCGGCGCGCAGCCCTTCGACATCGTGCTCTCGGCGCGCATCGACGCCCGCGAGCGCTTCGGCGGCGCGGTGCTCAGCGGCCGGCCGCTGGGCGAGCTGCGCCGCGCCTATGCCGAGCTCGAGCTCAGCCACGAGCAGCTCAAGCAGGCCCAGAGCCAGATCGTCCGCAACGAGAAGCTGGCATCGCTGGGCCGGCTGCTTGCGGGGGTGGCACATGAGCTCAACAATCCGATCAGCTTCGTCTACGCCTCGGTGCATGCGCTCGAGAAATACGTTGGCCAGTTCGAGACCTATTTCCAGCAGGTGCAGGCCGGGGCCGCGCGCGAGGAGCTCATGCAGCTGCGCACCGAGCTCAGGCTCGAGCGCGCGCTCTCGAACCTCGGCACCGCGATCCACGGCGCCCGCGAAGGCGCCGAGCGGGTGCGCGACATCGTGGCCGACTTGCGGCGGCTGTCGTCCGAGGGCAGCGGCGAGCGCGTCGATTTCGACCTCGCCGAGACCGCCCGGGTCGGGGCCCGCTGGGTCGAGCGCGGCTCGAAACCCGGCGTGGTCGTCGGCTTCTCGGGCGCGCCGAGCCTGCTGGTCCGGGGCGTGCCGGGCCACGTGCAGCAAATCGTCATGAACCTCGTGCAGAACGCCATCGACGCGGTCGACGGCCAGAAGGCGCCGCAGGTGACCATCGCGCTTGCGCGCCACGACGGCATGGCCCGGCTGACGGTCTCGGACAACGGCCCCGGCATCCCCGAGGCGCAGCGGGCGGCGGTGTTCGATCCGTTCTTCACCACGAAACCCGTGGGCAAGGGCACCGGGCTCGGGCTTTCCATCAGCGCCAAGATCGCCGATGAGCACGGCGGCCAGCTCGCGCTGTTGCCCGACGGACCTGGCGCCACATTTGTACTGGACCTGCCCCTTGCCGAACGTTCCGGAGACAGCTGAATGAAGATCCTCTGGTTGCAATCGGCCGGCTGCGGCGGCTGCACGATGTCGCTGCTCTGTGCCGAGAACCCCAACGTGCTCGACACGCTGGGGGATGCGGGCATCGAGTTCCTCTGGCACCCCTCGCTGTCGGTCGAGACCGGAGACGAGGTGACGGACCTTCTCTCTGCCGTGGAGCGGGGCGAGATCGCGCTCGACGTGCTCTGCTTCGAGGGCTCGGTGGTCACCGGGCCGCGCGGCACCGGGCGCTTCCACATGCTGGCGGGCACGGGCCGGCCCATGCTCGACTGGGTGCGGGCGCTGGCGCCCCGGGCCGGTCACGTGGTGGCGGTGGGCACCTGCGCGGCCTATGGCGGAATGACGGCGGCGGGTGGCAACCCCTCGGGCGCGGTGGGGCTGCAATACGACGGGCGTTCGAAGGGCGCGGCGCTGGACGAGGGCTTCACCAGCCGCTCGGGCCTGCCGATCATCAACATCGCGGGCTGCCCGACCCATCCCTCGTGGGTGACGGAGACGCTGCTCATGCTGGCGGGCGGGGGGCTCGGGGCGGCGGATCTCGACGGCTTCGGGCGGCCGCGTTTCTACGCCGACCACCTCGTGCATCACGGCTGCACCAAGAACGAATACTATGAGTACAAGGCCAGCGCCCGGACGCTGTGCGAGATCGGCTGCATGATGGAACACCTCGGCTGCGTCGGCACGCAGGCGGTGGGCGATTGCAATATCCGGCCGTGGAACGGCGAAGGGTCCTGCACGCGCGGCAACTACCCCTGCATCGCCTGCACCGCCCCCGAGTTCGAAGAGCCGGGCCACGTCTTCACCGAGACGCCCACCATCGCCGGCATCCCGGTGGGGCTGCCCTCGGACATGCCCAAGGCGTGGTTCATGGCGCTGGCCTCGCTCTCCAAGGCGGCGACGCCCAAGCGCATCGACACCAATGCCCACTCGGACCGCATCCGGGTGGCGCCCAGTCCCAAGGGGCGGAAATGAGCGAGCGGCAACTTCTGGTCGGCCCTTTCAACCGCGTCGAGGGGGATCTCGAGATCCGGCTCGACGTCCGTGACGGGCGCGTGACCGCGGCCTATGCCAACTCGCCGCTGTTCCGGGGTTTCGAGATGATGATGCTTGGCAAGGACCCGCGCGACGCGCTGACCGTGACGCCGCGGATCTGCGGCATCTGCTCGATCAGCCAGTCGAAGGCGGCGGCGCTCGCGCTGGGGCAGGTGTCGGGCGCGTCGATGCCGCCGCAGGGCGCGCTGGCGGCGGCGATCCTGCACGGGGTCGAGAACCTTTGCGACCACCTCAGCCATTTCGCGCTGTTCTTCATGCCCGACTTTGCCCGCCCCGTGTATGCCGGGCGGGCGTGGCACGACCGTGCCGTGGCCCGCTACACCGCGCAGGAGGGCTCGGCCGTGCGCCCTCTGATCGAGGCGCGGGCGCGGCTCTTCCATATCGTGGGGCTTCTGGGCGGCAAGTGGCCGCATACGCTGGCGATCCAGCCCGGCGGGGTGACCCGCGCGCCGGATGCCCGCGACCGCATCCGCATCCAGACCACCCTGCGCGCCGCGCGGCGGGTGCTGGAGTCTGAGCTCTTCGGCGGCGCGCTGGAGGCGTTTTCCGCGCTGTCCTCCATCGAGGCGCTGGAGGGCTGGGCGGGGGGCGACGTGGCGCTGTTCTCCGAGATCTCCGCCGATCTTTCCCTGGGTGCGCTGGGTGTGGGGCCGCAGCGCTATCTCTCCTGTGGCGCCTATCCGCTGGCCGAGGGACGCGTGACGAAAGCGGGCGTGTGGGAGGACGGTCGCGTCGATCCCTTCGATCCCGCCGCAATCGTCGAAGACGTCAGCCACGCCTGGATGCTGGGCGAGGGGGCGCACCCTTCGCAAGGCGTGACCGTGCCGGACGAGGACATGGCCGCGCCTGCCTATTCCTGGTGCAAGGCGCCGCGGCTCGGCGGCCGCCCGGTCGAGGTCGGCGCGCTGGCGCGGCAGGTGGTGGACGGCCACCCGCTGGCGCTGGCGCTGGCCGCCGAGGGCGGGGTGCGGGCGCGCATCGCCGGGCGCCTGCTCGAGATCGCGCGGCTGGTGATCTGGCTCGAGGCATGGGCGGCGGCGCTCGACCCCTCGGCGCGGTTCATGGACACCGGGCCTGCGCCGCGGGATGGGGCGGGCGTCGGGCTGGTCGAGGCGGCCCGCGGCACGCTGGGGCACTGGATCTCCTGTGCGGGCGGCCGGGTGGGCGGCTACCAGATCGTGGCGCCCACGACCTGGAACTTCTCGCCCCGCGACGGGCGCGGCGTGCCGGGGCCGGTGGAAGCGGCGCTGATCGGTGCGCCTGTCGGCGAGGACGAGCGGACGCCGGTGGCGGTGCAGCACGTGGTGCGGAGCTTCGATCCCTGCATGGTCTGCACGGTGCACTGATGGTTCCCGGGGCAGGGCGGCCATTCGGTTCTGCGCTGGAGGTCTGGTCGCGCGCGGGTCCTGGTGTGGTGCGGTCATTCGGCCGTCGGGCGTGTGGCGATGCGGGAGGGGGCGCTGCCTCCGTCCGCTGGCGCGGACTCCCCCGGGATACTTGGAGCCATTGGAATGGGGGAGCGTCGTGACCGGCCGACGCATCCGGGTGCGCGGGCAGGTGCAGGGCGTGGGCTTCCGGCCCTTCGTCTGGGCGCTGGCACGGCGGTTCGGGGTGTCGGGCGAGGTCTCGAACGACGCCGAGGGCCTGCTGGTGCTGGCGGCGGGCGGCGACCTCGACGGGTTCGAGGCGGCGCTGTCCGCCGAGTCGCCGGTGCTGGCGCGGGTCGATACGGTCGAGAGCGTCCCGGCGGAGGTCGTGGCCGAGGGGTTCCGCATCGTGGCCTCGGGCGGGCCGGGGGCCGAGACGCGGGTGACGCCGGACGCGGCGACCTGCAGCGACTGCGTGGCCGAGATCTTCGGGTCCGGGCGGCGCGCGGGCTATGCCTTCACCAACTGCACCAATTGCGGGCCCCGCTACACGATCCTCACCGGGCTGCCCTATGACCGGGCGCAGACCACCATGGCGGGGTTCGTTCTGTGCGATGCGTGCCGTCGCGACTACGAGGACCCCGCCGACCGGCGTTTCCACGCCCAGCCGGTGGCCTGTCCGGCCTGCGGACCGCGGCTGTGGTTCGAGCAGGACGGAGGCGAGGTGGCGGGCGACGCGGTGGCGCTTGCGGCGGAGGTGCTGGCGCGGGGTGAGGTGCTGGCGGTCAAGGGGCTCGGCGGGTTCCACCTCGCCTGCGATGCCACCGATGCAGAGGCGGTGGCGGTGCTGCGGGCGCGCAAGCGGCGGCCCGCCAAGCCTTTCGCGCTGATGGCGCCGCTGGTGCAGGTGGTGCGCCACGCGGAGGTCTCGGAGGCGGAGCGGGTGCTGCTGCAGGACCCCGCCGCGCCCATCGTGCTGCTGGCGACGGCGGGTGAGGCGCTGCCGGAGGGGCTCGCGCCGGGGCAGGGGCGGCTGGGCTGGATGCTGCCCTACACGCCGCTGCACCATCTGCTTTGTGCCGCGCTGGGGCGGCCGCTGGTGATGACGAGCGGCAACCTTTCGGGCGAGCCGCAGGTGATCGGCAATACCGAGGCGAGAGACAAGCTGGCGGCCATCGCGGACGGGTTTCTCATGCACGACCGCGACATCGCGCGCAGGCTCGACGACAGCGTCGAGCGGGTGACGCCGCAGGGGCCGATGGTGCTGCGCCGGGCGCGGGGCCGGGTGCCGGGAACGCTGCCGCTGCCCGATGGCTTTCCCGACCGGCAGGTGGTGGCCTATGGCGGACAGATGAAAGCGGCGATCTGTCTCGTGAAGAACGGGCAGGCGCTGCTCGGGCATCACCTGGGCGAGCTCGACGAGGCGCTGACATGGGAGGCCTTCCTGCAGGCGGATCGCGACTATGCCGCGCTCTTCGATCACCGCCCCGAGCTGGTGGCCTGCGACCTGCACGAGGGGTTCCGCTCCACGCAGCACGCGCGCTCGAAGGGTCTGCCGGTCACCGAGGTGCAGCACCATCACGCCCATCTGGCGGCCTGCCTTGGCGAGGCCCTCTGGCCGCGTGACGGCGGGCCGGTGGCGGGGATCGTGCTCGACGGGCTGGGGCTCGGGCCGGATGGCCCGATCTGGGGGGGCGAGGTGCTGCTGGGCGATTACGCGTCGTTCGAGCGCCGGGCATGGCTGACGCCCGCGCCGCTGATCGGCGGCGACCGGGCGCAGGCGGAGCCGTGGCGCAACGCGCTGGTGCGGCTCGATGCGGCGGGGCTGGGGGCGCTGGCGGACGGGCTGTTTCCCGACGCGCCCCGCGACATGGCGCGGCAGGCGGCGCGGGCGGGGGTCAATGCGCCGATGTCCTCCTCTGCCGGTCGGCTTTTCGATGCGGTGGCGGCGATGCTGGGGCTCTGTCCGATGAGGCAGAGCTACGAGGGCGAGGCGGCGATGCGGCTCGAGGCGCTGGCCGTGGCCGAGCCGGGGCACCCGGGCTACGACTTCGGCGTGGTGCAGGGGGCGAAGGGGCTGCAGCTCGACCCGGCGGAGATGGTCGCGGCGCTTGCGGCGGACCTCGCGGCAGGGCTGTCCCCGGGCCGCATCGCGTGGCGCTTCCACGCAGGGCTTGCCCGGGCCTTCGCCGGAGTTGCGCGCGGGTTGGTCGAGCAGGGCGAGGCGCGGGCGGTGGCGCTCACGGGGGGCTGTTTCCAGAACGCCCTGCTGCTCGATCTGACGGTCGCGGCGCTGGGCGATGTGCCGGTGCTCCTGCACCGCAGGACGCCCGCCAATGACGGCGGGCTGGCGCTCGGCCAGGCGCTGGTGGCGCTGGCGCAGATGGAAAGCCGCTGACCGGAGCAGTGGAAGCACCGGCAGCGGCGTGACCGTTCCGCTGCGGTTGGGCGGCGATCAACCCTCTGATCCAAAGCGTTTTTCAGAAATTCCTGCGACATGGGCAAATCCCTTCCGCACGCGGTGGCATACCGGGATGCTGGAACGATCCCACGGCACCGCGACCCCACGGCACCGCGACGCCGTTGCACGTGACTCGTCAACTGGAGGAGGGAGCCAGCTTGAGCCAGATCGAAACCTTTTACGAGGTCATGCGGAGCCAGGGCATCACCCGGCGCAGTTTCATGAAATACTGCTCGCTGACCGCCGCCGCGCTGGGCCTCGGCCCCGCCTTCGTGCCCAAGATCGCCCACGCGATGGAGACCAAGCCGCGCACTCCGGTGATCTGGGTGCACGGGCTCGAATGCACTTGCTGTTCGGAGAGCTTCATCCGCAGCGCGCACCCGCTCGCCAAGGACGTGGTGTTGTCGATGATCAGCCTCGATTACGACGACACGCTGATGGCCGCCGCGGGCCACGCCGCCGAGGCGGCGCTGCAGGACACCATCGACAAGTACAAGGGCAACTACATCCTCGCGGTCGAGGGCAACCCGCCGCTCAACGAGGACGGCATGTACTGCATCGTCGGCGGCAAGCCCTTCGTCGACCAGCTCCGCCACGCGGCAGAGCACGCCAAGGCCATCATCAGCTGGGGCGCCTGCGCGTCCTATGGCTGCGTGCAGGCGGCAAAGCCGAACCCGACCCGGGCAACGCCGGTGCACAAGGTCATCACTGACAAGCCGATCATCAAGGTACCGGGCTGCCCGCCCATCGCCGAGGTCATGACCGGCGTCATCACCTACATGCTGACCTTCGACCGCATGCCCGAGCTCGACCGGCAGGGCCGCCCGGCGATGTTCTATTCCCAGCGCATCCACGACAAGTGCTACCGCCGTCCGCATTTCGACGCCGGCCAGTTTGTCGAGCACTGGGACGACGAGAACGCGCGCAAGGGCTACTGCCTCTACAAGATGGGCTGCAAGGGCCCGACCACCTACAACGCCTGCTCGACGGTGCGCTGGAACGAGGGCGTCTCCTTCCCGATCCAGTCCGGTCACGGCTGCATCGGCTGTTCCGAGGACGGCTTCTGGGATCAGGGCAGCTTCTACAACCGCGTCACCGACCTGACCCAGTTCGGGGTCGAGGCCAATGCCGACAAGATCGGCATGGCAGCGGCGGGCGTCGTGGGCGGCGGCATCGCGCTGCACGCGGCGGTCTCGGCGCTCAAATCGGCACAGAAGAAGACCCAGTCTTCGAAAGAGGAGGTGTAACCGATGGTTATCCAGACCCCCAACGGCTACACGCTCGACAACGGCGGCCAGCGCGTCGTCATCGACCCGGTGACCCGGATCGAGGGCCACATGCGCTGCGAGGTGAACGTCAACGACGAGAACATCATCACCAACGCGGTCTCGACCGGGACCATGTGGCGGGGACTCGAGGTCATCCTCAAGGGCCGCGATCCGCGCGACGCCTGGGCCTTCACCGAGCGCATCTGCGGTGTCTGCACCGGCACCCACGCGCTGACCAGCGTTCGCGCCGTCGAGGACGCTCTGGGGATCCAGATCCCCGACAACGCCAACTCGATCCGCAACATGATGCAGCTGGCGCTGCAGATGCACGACCACATCGTGCACTTCTACCACCTGCACGCGCTCGACTGGGTGAACCCGATCAACGCGCTCAAGGCTGACCCCAAGGCGACGTCCGAGCTGCAGCAGGCGGTGTCGCCCAGCCATCCGCTGTCCTCGCCCGGCTACTTCCGGGACGTGCAGAACCGGCTGAAGAAATTCGTGGAATCGGGCCAGCTCGGGCTCTTCAAGAACGGCTACTGGGACAACCCGGCCTACCTGCTGCCGCCCGAGGCGGACCTGATGGCCACGACCCACTACCTCGAGGCGCTCGATCTCCAGAAGGAGATCGTCAAGATCCACACGATCTTCGGGGGCAAGAACCCGCACCCGAACTGGCTGGTGGGCGGCGTACCGTGTCCGATCAACATCGACGGCGTGGGCTCGGTCGGCGCGATCAACATGGAGCGGCTGAACATGGTTCAGTCGATCATCCAGCAGACGCAGGATTTCAACCGCAACGTCTATATTCCCGACGTGAAGGCGATCGGCGGGTTCTACAAGAACTGGCTCTACGGCGGCGGGCTGTCGTCGCAGGCGTGCCTCGCCTATGGCGACATTCCCGAGCATCCGAACGACTTCTCGCCCGAGCAGCTTCACCTCCCGCGCGGCGCAATCATCAACGGCGATCTCACGCAGGTGCATGACGTCGATCCGCGCGACCCCGAGCAGGTGCAGGAGTTTGTCGACCACTCGTGGTACACCTACGGCGAGCCCGGCAAGGGCCTGCACCCGTGGGATGGCGTGACCGAGCCCAAGTACGAGCTCGGGCCCAACGCCAAGGGCACCCGCACCGACATCAAGGAGCTCGACGAGGCCGCGAAATACTCGTGGATCAAGGCCCCCCGCTGGCGTGGTCACGCCATGGAGGTCGGCCCGCTGGCGCGCTACGTGGTGGGCTATGCCAAGGGCCACGAGGATATCAAGGGCCAGGTCGACGGGCTGCTCCGCGACATGGGGCTGCCGCTCGAGGCGGTGTTCTCGACGCTGGGCCGCACCGCGGCGCGGGCGCTGGAATCGGAGTATTGCGGCCGCCTGACCCAGCACTTCTTCGACAAGCTGATCAACAACATCCGCAACGGCGACCAGTCCACCGCCAACATCGAGAAGTGGGACCCGTCCACATGGCCGAAGGAGGCCAGGGGCGTGGGCATGACCGAGGCGCCGCGCGGCGCGCTGGGGCACTGGATCAAGATCGAGGACGGGCGCATCGACAACTACCAGTGCGTCGTGCCCACCACCTGGAACGGCTCGCCGCGGGACACCGCCGGCAACATTGGCGCCTTCGAGGCCTCGCTCATGAACACCAGGGTCGAGCGCCCCGAGGAACCGGTCGAGGTGCTGCGTACGCTGCACAGCTTCGACCCCTGCCTGGCCTGCTCGACCCACGTCATGTCGCCCGACGGCGAC
>NZ_JAATOS010000127.1:0-10157 GCF_011806505.1 Salipiger sp. HF18
TGAAAGGCGGCATCCGGGCGTCCGTTCGTCTCTTGTAAAGGATTGCGCGGTAGAGCGTTCGGGGAGGGATCAACCGAAGGCAGGCGCATGGCACGGGAACAGCTCGAACGGTTCAGGCTCGTCGACCAGGCGCAGGAGGATCTGCGCAGTGCCGGGCGCATGCTGATCCCCGATCTCGATGCGGTGCTCGAGGCGTTCTACCGCCGCGCGCTGGCCGATCCGGTCGCCGCAGCCTTCTTCGCCGATGACAGCCGCGTGGCCCATGCCCGCGCCGCCCAGAAGGCGCACTGGACGAGGCTGCTCTCGGGCGATCTGGGCGAGGCGTATTTCACCTCGATCGAACACATCGGCCGGGTGCACGCGGCCATCGACCTGCCGCTCGAGCTTTTCGTGTCCTCCTATGCGCTGGCCTCCAGCGACTTGCTCGAACGGTTGCTCGCCAAGCTCGGCCTGCGGTTGGTGGGTCCCTCCGCCGCACGCTCCCGCCGCATCGTCAGCGCCGTGACCCGCGCCTTCATGCTCGACATCGAGCAGGTCACCGACGTCACCTTCCGGGTCTGGGGCGAAGAGCAGAAGAAGGCCTTCGACCATCTCGAGGCCGCGATCGACGAGCTCGCCGACGGCAACCTCACCCACGCGGTGCCGGGCCCGGGCGAAAGCGACTTCCCCGCCGCCTACGACGACGTGCGGGTCAAGCTGAACGGCGCCGCGCGCAATCTCGAGGCGCTGTTCGCGCGCGTTGCCCTGTCGATGGAGGATCTGCTGAACATCGTGCAGACAGTCAGCGGCTCGGCGGACGAGCTCTCGCGCCGCACCAGCAGCCAGGCCGCCTCGCTGGAAGAGACCACCGCCGCGATGCAGATGATCAACGAGAGCGTTCGCTCCACCAGCGAGCGCACCTCCGAGACGCGGGGCATCTTCGACAGCGCCAGGCGCGAGATGTACGAGAGCTCGCAGGTTGCTGGCAACGCCGCCGACGTGATGGGCGAGATCAAGACCTCCTCCGAGAAGATCGCCCAGATCATCGGGCTGATCGACGACATCGCCTTCCAGACCAACCTGCTGGCCCTCAACGCAGGCGTCGAGGCCGCGCGCGCCGGCGAGGCCGGGCGCGGCTTCGCGGTGGTGGCGGGCGAGGTGCGGTCGCTGGCGGCCAACTCCTCGGACGCCGCGCGCGAGATCCGGGCGCTGATCCAGTCGAGCTCGGATCAGGTCAAGCACGGCGCGGTGCTGGTCGAAAACGCCCGCAGCTCGCTGGAGCGGGTGGTCTCGGGCTTCTCGTCGATGTTCGACGTGGTCAGCAGCATCGCCGAGTCTTCGACCGAACAGTCCAAGGGCATGCAGGAGATCAGCCAGAGCATCATCGAGCTCGACCGCATCACTCAGAGCAATGCCTCGATGGTGGACCAGACCTCGGACGCCATGGACGGCATCCGCCGCATGGCCGAGGACACCCGCACCCAACTCGGCTCCCTGCGCTTCCGCCAGCAGGGCGGCAGCATGGAGATCGGCTGGGGCGATGGCGATGAGGACCTGCAGCGCACCGGCTGATCGCGGGGTGCGGCGCACTTGTGGCGGGCGGCACAGCTCCGGGCAGGATGACAGCCGCCTTGTGCGGCCCCTGCCCTACCCGTGCAGGAACCAGAGCAGGATCAGACCGGTCACCACCGTCAGCAGCCCGAGGTTGCGGCGCATCTCGAGCGGCATCTCGCGGAGCGCCTCGAGCAGGCGCTCCACAAGCGAAGGGGCCAGTGCATAGACCAGCCCCTTGAGGATGAGGACCATCGCGATCCCCGTGCCGATGTCGGTCAGCGTCACTCGCTGGCCGGCGGCGTGTCGTCCGCCGGCTCGGAGCCGGAGGCCGGGGCCTCGGGCGCCGGGGCCGTGTCTGCCGCCGGTGCGTCAACGGCCGGTGCGTCCTCAGCTGCCGGCGCCGCGTCGGACCCGGGTGCTTCGGATGCCGGCGTTCCCGGCACGTCCGAAGACGCCTCCGCACCTGCTTCCGCAGCCCGTCCGTTACCGTCCTGGTTGTTGAAATAGGTGAAGAATTGCGACCCCGGCGTCATCACGATGGTCGAGTTCTCGCCGGTGAGCGACGCCTCGTAAGCCTGAAGCGAGCGGTAGAAGGCGAAGAACTCGGGATCGGCGCCATAGGATTCGGCGAAGATGCCGTTGCGCTCGGCGTCGGCCTCGCCTCGGATCACGTTGGCGTCGCGTTCGGCCTCGGAGCGGGTCTCGACCACGGTCCGGTCGGCCAGCGCGCGGACCCGCTGCGCCGCCTCGTTACCGCGGGCGATCTCGTCGGCCGCTTCCCGTTCCCGCTCGGCGCGCATCCGGGCGAAGGTCGCCTCAAGGTTCTGCGACGGCAGGTTGGTCTGCTTCAGCCGCACGTCCACCACGTCGAGCCCCAGCGACCTTGCAGAAGCACGGGCCTGGTCACGGATGCGGTTGGTAAGCGCCCGGCGGTCCTCAGAGAGGATCACGTCCGAGGTCACCTGGTCGGCACCCAGCACTTCGCGGATCTGCGCGTTGAGGATGCCCGAGAGCCGGTCCTCGGCGGTGCGCACACCGCCCACGCCGACAGCCTGGCGGAACTGCACCACGTCGGCGATGCGGTAGCGCGCGAAGGCGTCGACCACGAGGCGACGGTCGTCCGACGGCGTCACCTCGATGGTGTCGGTGTCGAGCGAGAGGATGCGGTCATCGTATTTCACCACCTCCTGGATGAAGGGGATCTTGAAGGCGAGCCCGGGCTCTTCCTTCACCGACTTGATCTGGCCGAACTGCAGCACCAGCGCCTTTTCACGCTCGTCCACGACGAAGACCGAGGACAGCAGAAGCACCAGCACGATGACGATGGCCGGAAGGATGTAGGTCGTCTTGCGCATGGATCAGTTCCCCCCCGTCGTCGTGCGCGAGCGGTTCAGCTCGTTGAGCGGCAGGTAGGGCACCACGCCGCCGCCGGATCCGGTCAGCGCCTCGTCGAGGATGGTCTTGTCCACGTCGCCCAGCACCCGTTCCATGGTCTCGAGGTAGAGACGGCGGCGGGTCACCTCGGGCGCCTTGGCGTATTCCTCGAGCACGGCGGTGAAGCGCGATGCCTCACCCAGCGCGTCGTTCACGACCTGCGCACGGTAGCCCTCGGACTGCTCGCGGATCTGCGCCGCGTCGCCGCGGGCCTCGGCAACCACGCGGTTGGCGTAGGCGTCGGCCTGGCGTTCGAGACGGTCGCGTTCCTGCTCGGCGGCCTGCACCTCGCGGAAGGCGTCGATCACCTCGCGTGGCGGGTCGGCGGTGTCGAGGTTGATCCGGACGATGGTGATGCCGCTCTCGTACTCGTCGAGCGTCGCCTGGATCTGCTCGAGCGCGGTGTCGGCGATGATGCCACGGTCGCGGTTGAGGATCGGCGCGAGGTTCGACGCAGCGATGATCTCGCGCATCACGGCCTCGGAGACCGCCTGGACCGTCAGCTGCGGGTCACGGATGTTGAACAGCAGTTTCGCCGGGTCCGAGATGTTCCAGACCACCTGGAACTCGATGTCCACGATGTTGGCGTCGGTGGTCAGCATCAGGCCGTCGGCATCGCGGCCGGCGCCGATGGTCTCGGTCCGCTCGGAGGTCACGTTGACCACTTCGGCGCTCACGAAGGGCCATGGCGCGAAGTTCAGACCGGGGTTGCCGGTCGAGCTGTACTTGCCGAGGAACAGTTCCACCGACTGCTCTTCGGGCTTCACGGTGTAGAAGCTCATGTAGCCCCAGAGCCCCACAGCCACCAGCGCCGCGATGGCCACGGTGCCCTTCGTGATGCCAGGGCCGCCCGAGCCGCCGCTGCCGCCCGAGGGCGTGCCGCCGCCGTTGCCGCCGCGCCCGCCCATGAGCACGCGCAGACGCTCCTGGCCTTTTTTCATCAGCTCGTCGATCTCGGGGATCTGCGGGTCGTCGGGCTTGCGCCCGCCGTTTCCTCCTCCGCCACCGTTCGGCGGCCTGCCACCACCGCCACGATTGCCACCGCCGCCCCAGGGGCCGCCGCTGTTTCCTGCCATGAAGCTCTTTCCCTTCCCCTCAGTTCTTGTCCGTTGCCCGCGTTCGGGCCTGTCCTGTCGTCCCGGGACCCAGCGCGCTCCCCGCGCCGGACATCCGGCAGAATCTGGGTATTCTGACCGCAGATTCAATAGCTCCGGGTCGGTTTGCGCATGGTTACGATCTCTTCCGACATGGTCGGATGAACGGCAACCGTGCGGTCGAAGTCCTCTTTGGTCGCGCCCATCTTCACCGCGATGCCGGCCAGCTGGATCATCTCGCCCGCGCCGGGTGCGACGATGTGACAGCCAAGCACCTTGCGGGTCTCCTTCGAGACCACGAGCTTCATCAGCACCCGGTCGGGGCGGCCGGCGAAGGCGCTCTGCATCGGGCGGAAGGAGGTCGAGTAGATCTCGACCGGCTCGCGGTCGCGGGCCTCTTCTTCGGAGATGCCGACGGTGCCGAATTCGGGCTGGGTGAACACCGCCGAGGGGATCAGCTCGTGATCCACCGGGGTCGGGTTGCCCTTGAACACGGTCTCGACGAAGGCCATGCCCTCGCGGATCGCCACCGGGGTCAGGTTCACCCGGTCGGTGGCATCGCCGATGCAGTAGATCGACGGCACCGAGGTCTGGCTGTACTCGTCCACAAGCACCTCGCCGCGGCGGCCGAGCTTCACGCCGACCTCCTCGAGTCCCATGTGGTCGGTGTTGGGGCGGCGGCCGGTGGCGAAGAACACCTGGTCGAAGACCTTCGCGTCGCCGTTGGTCGCTTTGACGAGGATCGGGCCGGAGCTGTCGCTGCCCTCGGGGGCCACTTCGCCGCTTTCCAGCATCGGCGCGCCGAGCACGCCCTCGGAGCCGCCGGTCATGTCCTCGGGCGTGGCGCAGCGCATCTCGACCAGGTCGGTGCCGACATGCAGCTTGATGCCGCGCTCGGTCATGCTGTCGGCGATGAGACCGCGGGCCTCCTCGTCGAAGCCACGCAGGATCTGGGCGCCACGATAGTATTGCGTCACCTCGACCCCGAGCCCGTGCAGGATGCAGGCGAATTCGCAGGCGATATAGCCGCCACCGACGATGAGCACGGTCTTGGGCAGGCGCTCGAGGTGGAAGATGTCGTCCGAGACGAGGCCCAGATCGGCGTTCGTCAGATCGGGCCGCACCGGGCGGCCGCCGGTGGCGATGAGGATGTGCTTGGCGGTGAAGGTCTCGCCGGTCGAAAGCTCGACCGTGTGCGCGTCCTTGATCGTGGCGCGGGCGTCGTAGCTGTCGACGCCGGAGTTCTTCAGCAGCGAGCGGTAGACGGACTCGAGCCGATCAAGCTCGGCGTTGAGCTTGTCCTTGAACCCGGACCAGCCGAAGCTGCCGGCCGCGATGTCCCAGCCGTAGCGCCGGGCATCCTCGGCCAAGTCACCGTATTCGCTGGCAAAAACCATCAGCTTCTTGGGCACGCAGCCGCGGATGACGCAGGTCCCGCCGTACCGGTCGGCTTCCGCGAGCGCCACCTTGGCACTGGCCTCGCCCGCCGCGACGCGGGCCGCGCGCACGCCACCGGATCCGCCACCGATGACGAAGAGATCGTAGTCGAAATCGCTCATCACGCACTTCCTGTTCTGGTGTTGCCCCGGGTATCCCACAGCCCCGCCCGGATGACCAGACGTACCGGGCCCGCATGGCGCGCCGCGCAGGGGCGATGCGCCCCCCTGCCCCGCAGGCCACCCCCGCAAACGAAACCGCCCGGCAGGGGCCTGCCGGGCAGTGCGTTCCTGTGGCGCGCGAGGCGCCGGGATCAGATGTCGCGGAACAGGTTGTCGTTTTCGGCGAGCGCGATCTGCTCCTCCGAGGTGGTGCCCGCGTTGATGTCGCGCACCTCGACCCGGCCGTCGCCGTAGCCGATCACCACCTGGTCGCAGATGTCGATGAAGAGTCCGTTCTCGACCACGCCCGGGATCTGGTTCAGGATCAGCGCCAGCTGGCGCGGGTTGCCGATGCGCGTCAGGTGCAGGTCCAGGATGAAGTTGCCCTCGTCCGTGCGGTAGGCAGAGTCGCCGTCCATCCGCAGCGTAATCTGGCGGCCCATCACGTCCATCGAGACCAGCGCCTCTTCGATGAGCGCCTGCGACGCGGTCCAGCCGAAGGGAATGACCTCGACCGGCAGCGGGAAGGCGCCCAGCGTCCCGACCTCCTTGGCGGCGTCGGCGATGACGACCATCTGGTCCGAGGCGGTGGCCACGATCTTTTCCTGCAGCAGCGCGCCGCCGCCGCCCTTGATCAAGCTCAGCTCGCCGTCGAATTCGTCGGCGCCGTCGATGGTGAGGTCGAGCCAGCGCGCCTCTTCCAGCGTGATCACCTCGATGCCGACCTCGCGGGCCAGCTCTGCCGTGCGGGTCGAGGTCGGAACGCCGCGGAACTTCAGCCCCTCCTCGCGCACCTTCTCGCCAAGGCAGCGGACGAGCCAGGCGGCGGTGGAGCCGGTGCCGAGCCCGACCCGCATCCCGTCCTCGACGAATTCGGCGGCGCGCTTGGCTGCGACGAACTTGGCCTTGTCGATCGGCGAAAGCTCTCCGGTCATGGTGATCCCCCAAGAATCTCTGTTTGCGCGGCCTTATAGTCAGCCCGGTGCCACCGCGCGACAACATATTCGGATGCCGAGAGGGCTTTTCCGCCGCCAAGGCTTATCTGTACGGCGCAATGACGCATTCATCCTGTTCGGCCCCCCCGACCTGCGCTACCAAGAAACGGATTTTCCGCGAACAGGGGGCCCGCGCATGTTCCTTTCCGTCTTCGACATGTTCAAGATCGGCATCGGCCCGTCATCCTCGCACACCATGGGGCCGATGGTGGCCGCCGCGCGCTTCCTCGACACACTGCGCGCCGCGCCCTTCGAGCCGCATGGCCTGCGCGCGTCGCTGCACGGCTCGCTCGCCTTCACCGGCGTCGGCCACGCGACCGACCGGGCCACGATCCTCGGGCTCGCGGGTTTCACCCCCGAGGGCTACGAAGCCGAGGCCGCCGAGACCGAGATGGCGCGCATCGCCGCCGAAAAGCAGATGACCCCCGAGGGGCTGCCGCCGCTGGTCTTCGACCCGGCCACCGACCTGCGCTTCGACTACGAGCACAACCTTCCCGGCCATGCCAACGGCATGATGCTGCACGCCACCGACGCGCAGGGCGACGTGATCCTGTCCGAGACCTACTACTCGGTCGGCGGCGGCTTCGTCCTGACCGCGGCCGAGCTCGAGGCGGGCGATGACGTGGACCACGGGCCGCGCGTCCCCTACCCGTTCCGCTCTGCCGCAGAGATGCTCGAGATGGCCAATGCATCGGGGCTGGGCATCGCCGAGATGAAGCGCCGCAACGAGCTGTCGCGCCGTCCCGCGGCGCATCTCGACGAGGGGCTCGAGCGGATCTGGGAGGTCATGAACGGCTGCCTCAGCCGCGGGCTGGCCTCGGACGGCGAGCTGCCGGGCGGGCTGCGGGTGAAGCGCCGCGCCAAGGGCATTCATGACGCGCTCAAGGAAGAATACGGCCGCAACCTCACCGCGCCCCATGTCATCAATGACTGGATGAGCTGCTACGCCATGGCGGTGAACGAGGAGAACGCCGCCATGGGCCAGGTCGTGACCGCGCCCACCAACGGCGCCGCCGGCGTGGTGCCCGCGGTGATCCGCTACTGGCTGGATTTCGTGCCGGGCGCGCATTCGAGCCGGGTGCCCGAGTTCCTGCTCACCGCCGCCGCCATCGGCGGGCTGGTGAAGTACAACGCCTCGATCTCGGGCGCGGAGGCCGGGGGCCAGGCCGAGGTCGGCAGCGCCGCGGCGATGGCGGCGGCCGGGCCCTGCGCGGTGCTGGGCGGGCCGCCCGCACAGATCGAGAACGCGGCCGAGATCGCGCTCGAGCATCACCTCGGCATGACGTGCGACCCGGTGAAGGGGCTCGTGCAGGTGCCCTGCATCGAGCGCAACGGGCTCGGCGCAATCAAGGCGGTGTCGGCGGCCTCGCTGAGCCTGCGCGGCGACGGCACCCACCTCGTCCCGCTCGACGCCTGCATCGAGACCATGCGGCAAACCGGGCGCGACATGGCCCGGGAATACAAGGAAACCTCGCTCGGCGGGCTCGCGGTCAACGTCCCCAATTGCTGAGCGGCACCCCCCGCTCAACGCTTCGCTTCGCGACATGAAAAGACCGGTCCCCAAGGCGATTGGGGGCCGGTCTTTTTCGGATCGCTTTTCGTATCGCTGCCGTGCAGGTCAGCAAACAGCGCCGCCCGTGGGCGACGCTGCGGCGATGTCAGCCTCAGGCGGCGCGACGGCGCGGACGGCGTCCACGACCCTCGCTGCCACCGGGCTTGCCATGCGCGGCGGGCTTGAAGCCGCCCTTGCCGGGGCCGCCACGGCCACGACCGCCACCGCCGCCGCCACCACGACGACGGCTCTGGCCGCCGCCCTCGGTCAGCGCCGTGGGAGCCTCGCCCGAGGCCACGGGGATCTCGATCTTCATCAGCCTCTGGATCTGGCGCAGCAGGTCCGCCTCATCCGGAGCGCAGAAGGCGATGGCCTCGCCCTCGCGGCCGGCACGCGCGGTGCGGCCGATGCGGTGGACGTAGTTGTCCGGCACCTCGGGCAGGTCATAGTTCACCACGTAGGCCACGCCCGGAATGTCGATGCCACGCGCGGCGACGTCGGTCGCCACCAGCACGTTGATGTCACCGTCGCGAAACGCCTTGATGGCGCGGTCGCGCTGGCCCTGGCTCTTGTTGCCATGGATCGAGGCGGCGTTGAAACCGTCGGCGACGAGTCCCTTCATCAGCCGCTCGGCACCGTGCTTGGTGCGCGAGAACACCAGCGTCAGCGCGTCCAGATCCTGGCGCAGGACCTCGCGCAGCTTGCGCGGCTTGTCGTCCTTGCCGAGGAAGTGCACCGACTGGGTGATCTTGTCGGCGGCCTTGCCCGGAGGCGAGACCTGCACCCGGCGCGGGTTGGTCAGGTAGGCGGCCGAGAGCTCTTCCATCTGCTTCGGCATGGTGGCCGAGAACAGCATGGTCTGGCGCGGCGTGCCGAGCTTGGGCGCGATCTTGCGCAGCGCGTGGATGAAGCCCAGGTCGAGCATCTGGTCGGCCTCGTCCAGCACCAGCTGGCGGGTCTGCGACAGGTCGACTGACTTGCGGTCCATCAGGTCGATGAGACGGCCGGGCGTGGCGACGAGGATGTCGGTGCCGCGAGACAGGAAGTTGATCTGGCGGTTGATCGACTGGCCGCCGACGACGGTGCCGACGCGCAGCTTGGTGCCTTCGGTCAGCTGGCGCAGGCTCTCGGCGATCTGGTTGACCAGTTCGCGGGTCGGGGCCAGCACCAGCGCCTTGACGGTCTTGGGCAGGGGCTTGCCGGGCTGGGCCAGCAGCGCGTCGATCAGCGGCAGGCCGAAGGCCAGCGTCTTGCCGGTGCCGGTCTGGGCGAGGCCAAGCACGTCATGACCTTCGAGCGCCAGCGGAATGGCCTGGTTCTGAATCGGGGTGGGTTCCGAGAAACCGTTGCGCTTCAGAGCGTCGGAGAGGGTCGGCGCGAGGCCGAGCATGTCGAAATCGAACAAGAAGTATCCTTTGCGGAACCGCGCCCCCGCTTGGGACACGGCATGGCGCCACCCGCCTTGCAGGGCGGTGTGGACAGGGTGCCGCGCGGCCTCGGGACAGGCGGGCGTCTCCCGCCGCGTCTGGCCGTCGCGTTCAGAACCCTGCGTGATGGGGAACCTTTAGGTGGCAACGCTGTTGCGCCCGACCCGTCCCGTCGTTCGGGACCGATCGTTCATGGCGCGGCTAGTTCACGCGGCAGCGCAGCGTTACCGCCCATGTGGGGCAAAACCGTCCACAAGTCAAGCACGGTGCGTCACGATGAGTGACCCTTTCGCCCGCCCGCGCCCCGGGACGGGGCCGGACAGGCGTTGATTTTCCGTAATCCCGGGCCGGTTGCGCCTCAGGACACCAGCGCCGGTGCGCCAAAGCCCTGCTCGAGCAGCTCGCCCGCCTCGAGGCAGATGTCCTCACGCCACGGCGCCGTCACGAGCTGCACCCCCGAGGGCACGCCGTCGATGACCCCGGACGCGATCGAGATGCCCGGCAGCGCCAGCAGCGGGATGGCG
>NZ_JAATOS010000128.1:0-10094 GCF_011806505.1 Salipiger sp. HF18
CCTTCGCGCAGCTCCTGCCCGCCTTCTCGCTCGCGATGGTCGGCGTCGGCCTCTCGGCCCCCGGCGCGATGAGCGGGACCGCGCTGACCGTGGGCATCGCCATCATCGCCTCGACCTTCTTCCTCGTCGCTGCCGTGGTGATCGCCGCGGTGGGCATGGTGCTCGGCATCCGTTCGATGCTCGAGAACGGCGTCGCGGTCGAGCAGGCGCCGACCCTGATGATCGTCATCCCGCTGATGACGGTTCTGGGCATCCTGCTCATCCGGCAGGACCACGGGCTGCACATGCATTTCGAGAGCCATGGCTCGGCCGGCGACATGCTGACGATGCTCACCCAAGAAAAGGAGGTCGAGGTGCTAGGCGCGCTCTTCGGCGTCACCGTGCAGCGCGCGACCGGCTACGCTGATCTGCCCGGGCGTGGCGCTGTCGGTCATGATGCAGTTCTGGATCAACAAGGGGCTAGTCGCCGCCGGGCTCGTCGTCAGGTTCGGTCTGGCCTACTGGGCGCTCACCGGGATCGCGCTGGCGGCGCAGGTCGCGATGATCGTGCTGATGCTGGTGCTGAACCGCCGCCACTTCGGCCGCGCGCAGCTTGTCGCCTCGCCGGCGGAGTGACGCCGCCCGCAGCGTCGGGCCACATGCGCGGCGATGGGCCGCGCCCCACCCAAGGGCCGTCCGCGCTTGTCGTCGGGCGGCTCCTGCGCGAACGTCGCTTTCGGGGCCGCTTGCCGACCTTCCGCCCTCCCGCAGACAGAAGAGCAGACCGATGGATGACAGCTGGATTGACCGTTTCGAGGGCCTGAAAGGCTTGCCCGCGGACGTCCGCGCGGACCTGGCGCGGGGCAGCCAGGTGGTGTCCGTCCCCGCCGGCACGCTGGTCTTTGCGCCGGGGCAGTCGGCGGACAACCTGCTGTTGCTGCTCGAGGGTTCGGTGCGGGTGCAGCAGCGCTCGGACACCGGGCGCGAGGTGTTTCTCTACCGCGTGCACGCGGGCGAGAGCTGCGTGCTGACCACCGCCTGCATGCTGGCCTTCGAGGATTATTCGGCCGACGGCATCGCCGAGACCGACGTCACCGCCGCGGTCATCCCGCGCACCGTCTTCGACGACCTCGTGGGCCGCTCGAAGCTTTTCCGCAGCTTCGTCTTCGCGGCCTATTCGCGGCGGATCACCGATCTCTTCACCCTGATCGACGACATCGTCTTCCAGCGGATGGACGTGCGCCTTGCCTCGCGCCTGCTCGAACTGGCGGACGACGCGGGGGTGGTGCGCGCCACCCATGCGGTGCTGGCCACCGAGCTTGGCACCGCGCGCGAGGTGATCTCGCGCACGCTGGCCGAATTCCACCGGCGTGGCTGGATCGAACAGGCGCGCGGCCAGGTCGAGATCGTCGGGCGCGAGGGGCTCGAGCGTCTGGTCCGCGCCGCCGGGGTCTCCTGAGACGCGGCTCTGTGACCAAGTCACCGTCCGCAAGCGGCATGTCATGCGATGACGAGGGCATTACATGATTCCCGCCAAGGAGCACGACATGAAAACCAACATGGGCAAATTCGACCGCGCGCTGCGCATTGTCCTTGCAGCCATCCTGGTCTGGGTGGCCTTCGGAACCGGCCTCGCTGCCGCCGGGGTTCTGCACTGGCTCGCGCTCGCCGTGGCCGCGGTCTTCGCGGTGACGGCGGTGGTGGGCAACTGCCCGCTCTACAGCCTCGTCGGCCTGCGCACCTGCCGCGACTGCTGAACTCTGCACCGCCCGGGCGAGGGCGTTTCCGCCCGCCCGCCCGGACGGCACGCATCGCGCGCAAGGCACTAACAGGTTTGCCAATGGCCGTGCTCGTGGCATGGTTGTGCCAGACTGTCAGTGGCAACGGCGGGCGAGACATGCGTGGCAAGAGAAACGGCACTCCATTCATCGCGTCGGTCTGCGCGGCGATCCTCGCGCTGTCCGCCTGCACGGGTTCGGCCGAGGACGCGATGACCTTCCGCGAGGTCGACCTGCAGTCGCCGGTGCCGCCGGCGGCCTACGCGGGCGACGTCGCCTTCCGCGTCGCCCAGAGCTTTGCCGCGCGCGGGCAGGAGGTGCCCTTCGCCTTCTACCTCGGCCTCGCGCCCGCGGGCGGGACCCGCCTTGGAGCCAACGCCTTCGGGGACATGCGCGGCCTGCAGAAGGCGCTGCCGGGGCTGCTCTCCGGGCCCATCGAGGCAAGCTGCAGCATCGGGCTAAACGTCAATTTTGGCGGCATCGAGGCCGAGGGCGACGTGCTGCGCGCCGGTGCCTCGGTGAAGGCCTCGCTCTACCGTTGCAAGGACCGCGACACGCCCGAGGAACGCCGCGGCTTCCGCATGATCTCGCAGACCGTCGATGTGAATGCCCGGCTGCGCGCCGGTCTTGCCGGCAATTGCATCAGGCTCGAACTGGCGGATCTCGGCCTGAAGCCGCGCGGGATCCTCGGCGGGCTCGCCACGCTCTTCGGCTTCACCGAGCGGGTGCGCGCGGCCATTTTCGAGAAGGCCGAGACGGTGCTGGCCGAGAACCTCGTCTGCCCCACGCTGCCGGAACCCATCGCCATCCTCGAGCCGCAGTTCACCACGCTCGGCGTGCGCGAGGTGGGAGGCGGCGGGGTCGGCATGGCGCTCTCCGGGTCCGCAGATATCGGCGCCGACAACCTGATCGCCATCCTCGCGTGGCTCGGCGCCAACGCCGAGGGCGACGGCGCGCTGCGCTTCGTGCCCGCGCCGCCGGGGCAGGTGCGGTTCGACTTCGACAACAGCCTCGAGGTCAAGGGCGAGGATCTTGCCTACGGCATCGACGCGCGGCTCTCCCCGGTCGATGCGACCCGGATCGGGATGGAGGCGCTGCTCGATCTCGGCGGCATCCAGAAGCGCCTTCCCGACCTGCTGACCGGGCAGGAGGTGATCGACAGCTGCGGCGGCCACGTCACCATCGAGCGCTTCGAGACCGAGGCCGACGGCACCGCGGTGATCGCCAGGGCGTCCCTGGAGATGGAGAGCTTCGACTGCGTGCGCACGGGCGAGGGCTCGTGGGAACGCGGCGTGCTCGAAGAGACCAAGGACGTCGACGTGCGGGCGGATCTCTCGGCCGAGCTGGTGGAGGGCTGCGTGGTCTTCCGGCTGCTCGACCTCACCCGCGATCCGCCGGGCGCGCTGGGCCAGATCCAGACCGCTTCGGGCAGGCTCGAGGCGGCGCGGGCGCTGGTGCTCGAGGCGGTGGGGCTGGTGCTGGAAGAGGCCGCGCTCTGCCCCGAGCTGCCGCCGGAGCTGGTGGTGCTGAAGCCGCGCTTCGACTACGGCGCCCCGCAGGAGATCGGCGAGGGCGGGCTGGGCGTCGCCATGAAGGCCTCGATCGACGTGAGCCCGGAGACGGTCGTCGACATGCTCACCCTCCTGCAGGACCGCGGCCTGCTCCCGCCCGCCCCCTGAGGGGCGGGAGCGGTCAGTTCACGGGCGCGGACTGGATCACTGTGCCCCAGCCCATGCGCCGCCCGGGATTGCGTGAGCCTTCGCGGGTCAGGTGGCCATGGTCGAAATAGACGATGTGGCCATCCGCCATGGCGCGGCAGATCCCGTCCGGGCGCATGCCCCCCTTCAGCCAGATGACCGGGCAGGTCTTCGTGAGCTCCTGCAGGACGCCATCGATGTTGCGGGTGATCTCTGCCACGTCCGACAGCGCGAAGTCGCAGCACGACGGATCCTGCCCGAGCCAGGTGCTGCGTGTCAGGCACCGGCCGATGTTGTCACCGGTCTGCGGCGTCGGGGAGACGATCACCGCCTGTTTGCCCGCCCCTTCGATGGCCGCGAGGGTCCGGCGCATCATGTCGAGCGACAGCTCGGGGCTGGCAGGGACGATCCCGTCCGGGGTCAGCACCTGCCAGTCCTTCGAGACATAGGCCCGGAAGGGCGACGACAGCACGACATTTTTCACGCTGTCCTGGTGGCGCAGGTCGTCGAGCACCTTGGCGTTGAATGCGATGCAGCTCTCGCTCCAGTCTTGGCCGAGATCGACGGAATACGGGGCCGCGACGAGGAACCGGCTGCAACGCGACATCGTGGTCTGCACGATGGGCAGTTCGGGCGCCGAGGCGATCACGCCCTCGACGAGATGCGCGGCGAAGGAGGCGCCCCCAGATCGCGATGACCGGGGGCTGAGCACCTACACCCGGATACCGTACCGGCTGATCTTGTCGTTCAAAGTCCGGCGCGCCATGCCGAGGGCGCGGGCGGCGCGTTCGGTGTTGCCGCGGCAGCGTTCCAGCGTCAGGCGGATCTCGCGCGCTTCGAAGGCGGCGACCCGGTCGGCCAGCGTCTCGGGTTCGCTCACCGGCAAGGCGCCCTCCTCGGGCAGGTCGAGCCCCAGCACGAAGCGTTCGGCCACCGCCTTCAGTTCGCGCACGTTGCCGGGCCAGGGACGGTGCAGCAGGCGCTGCTTCAGCGCATAGTCCACCGGCGGCAACTCGCGGCCGTAGCGGGCGGCGGCAAGCCCGGCGTAATGGCTGAAAAGCAGCAGGATGTCGTCGCCGAGCGCCCGGAGCGGCTCGACCGCAATCTCGGCGCCCGCGAGGCGGTAGAACAGGTCCGGCCGGAAGCTGCCGTCCAGCGTCAGCCCGCGCAGGTCGGTCTTGGAGATGGCGATCACCCGCAGGTCGAGCTGCCGCAGCCGGTTCTCGCCGAGGCGTTCGACGGCGCGCTCCTGCAGCGCCCGCAGCAGCTTGGGCTGGATGGCGGCGGGCATGGCCTCGATCTCGTCCAGCAGCAGCGTCCCGCCCGAGGCGGCTTCGAGCTTGCCGGCCTTGTCCTGCGCGCCCGGAAAGGCGCCGGCGACATGGCCGAAGATCTCGATCTCGAAGAGGCTCTCGGGCAGCGCCGCGCAGTTCATCGCCACGAAGGGACCGGCAGCGCGGGCGCTTGCGGCGTGGAGGGCGCGGGCGACCAGCTCCTTGCCGGTGCCGGTCTCGCCCGTCACCACGATGTCGAGATCGCTCGGCGCCAGCGCCGCGATCCGGGCCTGCAGCGCGGTGATGGCGGCGGACTGGCCCAGCAGCCCGCCCTCGTCGCGGCGGGCCATCTGGTCCTGCAACCGTCCGATCTCGGCCCGGGTGGCACGGCTGCGCAGGCCGCGCTCGATCACCGTGAGCAGGTGCATGCCGTCATAGGGCTTCTCGAGGAAATCCTCGGCACCCGCGCGCATCGCCTGCACCGCCTGCGCAAGATCGCCATGGCCCGAGATCATCACCACCGGGCAGTCGGGATCGCGCTGGCGCACCGCCTCGAGCACAGCCTGCCCATCCATCCCGGGCATCCGCAGGTCGGTGAGCACGAGGTCGGGCCGCCGCTCGGCCGAGAGCGCCGCGCTGCCCGAGGCAAAGCCCTCGGCCTCGTGCCCCGCCGCGCCGATCAGGTCGCAGAGCGCGTGCCGGTGATCGCCGTCATCCTCGACCACATGGATCAGTGCCGTCATTCCGCGGCCTCCCATTCCCCGCCGTTCCGGTTCTCGAGCAGCGGCAGGATCACCGAGATCTCCGCCCCGCCGTCGGGATGGTTCCTGATGTCGAGCCGCCCGCCGAATTGCTGGACCACCTCGAAGCTGATCGCAAGCCCGAGCCCGAGCCCCTCGGCGCCGATCTTGGTCGAGAAGAACGGCTCGGTCATGCGCGGCAGCACGTCCTCGGGGATGCCGGGGCCGTTGTCGCGCACGGCCAGTGCCAGCTCGCCGCCGGTCTCGCGGATGGACAGCGTGACCTCGCCCCGCCCCGGCTCGACCGCCTCGATGGCGTTGTGCAGCAGGTTCACCAGCACCTGTTCGAGCCGCACGTGCCCGGCCCGCACCATGGGATCGCCCGCGGGCGCCTCGAAGCGGGGCTGGATGCCCGCCGCATCGGCGCGCGGCCGGGTCAGCGCCAGCGC
The DNA here is from genome assembly GCF_011806505.1 of Salipiger sp. HF18. Taxonomy (NCBI): domain Bacteria; kingdom Pseudomonadati; phylum Pseudomonadota; class Alphaproteobacteria; order Rhodobacterales; family Roseobacteraceae; genus Salipiger; species Salipiger sp. HF18. The sequence continues at coordinate 5,918 of NZ_JAATOS010000128.1, forward strand.
CGAGCGGGCGACCTCGACCACCGGCACCGGCGCCAGCGGCGCGGCCTCGCGGCGGGAGAAGTTCTTGAGATGCTTGGTCATGCGCTGCATGCGCCGGATCAGCCCACGGGCCGATTGCAACCGTGCGGCGGTCTGCTCGGGCGCGCGCGAGAGGCTGAATTCGGCGGCGGTGAGCGTGGCCTCCATGGCGGCGAGCGGCTGGCTGACCTCGTGCACGATGGCCGCCGACATTCGACCCAAGGCGGCCATCTTCTCGGTGTGCACCAGCGTCGCCTGCGTGGCACGGAGATCCGCCTCGACCCGGGCGCGGGCCTCGATCTCGCGGGCCAGCTCGGCGGTACGCAGGCGGACCTTGCGCTCCATCACCTCGGTCTGACGCAGGCGCAGCGCGATGAGCCGCTGCCGGTGGCGGCGCAGGTCGGCGAGCCCCAGTCCCAGCAGCCCCGCCAGCAGCACCAGCGCCGCGGTGGCCCCCGCCGCCCCCGCCGCCGGCCAGAGCGGTGTCGCGATCAGTAGCCGCCAGCCGTTCTCGAAAGGGGTGCCGCGCAGGATCGCGGCACGGCCCTCGCCCTCGATCAGCAGCACCGAGCCGCGGGTCAGCAGCGGCTGCGCCTGATCGAGCGCGGCGCTGTCGTAGACCCGCGAGGCACCGAGCCGGCTGCGGGTCTCGGGCGTGAGCGGGGTCAGCGGGCGGTAGCGCCAGCCGGCCTGCGAAGACAGGAAGACCACGTCGTCGCGGTCGGTGACGGCGATGCGCTGCCCGGCCTCGGCCCAGGCCTGTTCGAGCGGCCCGAGGTCGATTTTCACCACCATGACGCCGTTGACGCCGAGCGCGGGATCGTCGACGCGGGCCGAGATGAAATAGCCGGGCTCGCCGGTGGTGACGCCGATGGCGTAGACTGCGCCCGAGCCGGTGGCGCGGGCCTCGGTGAAATAGGGGCGGAAGCTGTAGTCGTGGCCCACGTAGCTCTCGGGCTCGGCCCAGTTCGACGAGGCCAGCGTCAGGCCCTCGGCGTCCAGAAGGTAGAGCCGTTCGGCCCCGGTCTGGGTGACGATCTTCTCGAGATAGCGGTTGGCGGCGTCGATTGCCCCGGGCGCGCCGGGATCGCTCAGCGCGTCGTGGATGCGGGCATCCTCGCCCGCGACGCGCGGCAGGTAGCGGAAGCGGTCGATCTCGGTCTGGATGGCGCGGTGGCTGACCAGCAGCGTCTGCTCGAGCCCGCGGCGCTGCTGCAGAAGCGTCACCTGCCAGGCCAGCGCCCCGCAGAGCAGCGCGCCGAGCAGCACCAGAAGCAAGCGCCACCGCCTGTCCGGCCTCATCCGGCGCAGGAGGGGGCGCCGCCGGGACATCAGCCCTGCTCGGCGCTCTCGTCGCCGCAGGGGGCCACCTCGATGGGCGCGCCCGAGGTCGCGCCGAGCTCGACGCACTTCGCCGCGCAGAGCCTCCAGGCCGAGGGGGTCTCGCCCGAGGCGGCCAGCATCAGGCGCGGCACCGGCGGCAGGTCGGGCACCCAGACCCACCAGCCGTCCTCGAAATGGCCGCCGGGGCCGGGCTCCATGCCCGCCCCCGAACCCTTCACCGCGGCGCCTGTCAGCTGCAGCCGGTCGTCGCCGGTCACCTGCCAGGTCTCGCGCCAGGTCTCGCGCTCCACGGAATGGGTCCACTCCAGCGTGAAGGTCCCGCCATTGGCCAGGGCGAGTGCCATCGCCCCGGCCATCAGGCAGCCGCTCATGCCGACACCGGAGCCTTGCGCCGCCAGACCAGCAGTCCGAAGACCACCGCCAGCGCGAAGCCGATCTCGTCGGTGATCGGCAGGGCCGCGACCAGCGTGAAGGCGGCGGCCACCGCGATCAGCCGTTCCCAGATCGCCAGCGGACGCCCCAGCCAGCCGATGACGCAGGCACCCCAGAGCGCCAGTGCCATCAGCGCCTTAAGCACGATGTAGGCAACCGCCGGCCAGTAGCCGATGGCCCCGGCAAGCGCACCGCCGTCCTGCAGCATGAGCGCGGGCGTGTAGACCGCCATGAAGGGCACCACGAAGCCCGCCGCCGCAACCTTGATTGCCTCGAAGCTGATCTTGAGGCCGCTTTCCTTGGCGATGGGCGCTGCAGCGAAGCAGGCCAGCGCCACCGGCGGGGTGAGGTCCGCGAGGATGCCGAAGTAAAAGACAAACATGTGGCTGACGATCAGCGGCACGCCGAGGTCGAGCAGCGCGGGGCCGGCGATGGACGAGGTGATGATGTAGTTGGGGATCGTCGGGATCCCCATGCCAAGAATGATGCAGGTGATCATGGTCAGCACGAGGCTCAGGAACAGGCTGTTCTGCCCCACCGAGACGATGAACTGGCCAAAGGTGTTGGCCCCCCCGGTCAGGGTCATCACGCCGATGATCACCCCCACCAGCGCGCAGGCGATGCCGACCGGCAGCGCGGTCTTGGCGCCGTCGGCGAGACTGTCGCGACAGACCGCCAGCGTCTCGCGCCCACCCTTGAAGAAGGCACAGGCGGCAATCATCACGGCGATGACCAGCAGCAGCGCGTGGATGCCGAACTTGAAGAAGGCCGAAGCGCAGAGCCCGAGCACGATCCAGAAGATCACCCGCACCGCCGTCGAGGGCATGCCCATGGCGATGGCCGCCCCGAGGATCAGCATCCCCGTGAGCGCGAGCCCGATGGTGCCGGCGAAGAGCGGCGTGTAGCCCGAGAACAGCAGCCAGACCAGCACCGCGAGCGGCAGGATCAGGTACCAGCCCTCCTTCAGCGCCTTGCGGGCCGAGGGCATCTGGTCGGCCGAGAGCCCGCGCAGGTCGCGCTTGCCGGCCTCGAGATGGACCATCCAGAAGGCGCCCGCGAAGTAGAGGATCGCCGGCACCAGCGCCGCCTTGACCACCTCGACGTATTGCACGCCCAGCGTCTCGGCCATGATGAAGGCCACGGCGCCCATCACCGGCGGCATGATCTGCCCGCCCATGGACGAGGTCGCCTCGACGCCGCCGGCAAAGGCCGGGCGGTAACCGAAGCGTTTCATCAGCGGGATGGTGAACTGGCCGGTGGTCACCACGTTGGCGACGCCCGAACCCGAGATCGTGCCCATCAGGCCCGAGGACAGCACCGACACCTTGGCCGCGCCGCCCATGCGGTGACCGACGAGGCCCAGCGACACGTCGGTGAAGAGCTTGATCATCCCGGCCTTCTCGAGGAACGAGCCGAACAGGATGAAGAGGAAGATGTAGGTCGCCGACACGTAGGTCGGGATGCCGTAGATGCCCTCGGTGCCGTAGGCGATCTGCTCGACCACCTGCTCGAAGGCATAGCCGCGGGTCTGCATGACGCCGGGGGCGTATTGCCCGAAGAAGGCATAGGCGAGGAAGATGCCGCAGATGATCGGCAGCGCCGGGCCCATCAGCATCCAAGCCGCGATGAACACGGTCGAGCCCGCGATGCAGCCGAACACGAGGTCGAGCGTGGTGGGGTCGCCTGCCCGCATCAGCAGCGGGGTGTACTCGATCCACTGGTAGGCCGCGACGGCGACGCCCGCCGCCCCCAGCACCCAGCAAATGGTCTTTGCGACAGAACCGAAGCCGCGCCCGTAGGCCAGCAGCGGGAAGCCGAGCGCCATGAGGAAGCCGACGTGCACCGCCCGCATGACCTGGCTCGGCAGGTCGATGACATGGGCCGCGATGGCGATCTGGTAGACCGAGAACACCACCGCCAGCCAGAACAGGAACCGCCCGGCAAAGCCTCCGGGGAAACCGCCCGAGAGGGCGTCGTGCAGCTCGACCACCTCTTCGGCGCGGCTGCGGCCTTCGGGGGCCCTGGCTGTATCGGAAACGTTGTCAGAACGCATCTCATCCTCCGGATTCACGCTCATGTCATCCTCCTCTTCACGAAGGCGGCCCGGGCTTTCCGGGGATTACCGGAAAGAGCCGGGCCGCCGGGGTCTTTCGTGGATCAGTCCAGCAGGCCCTGCTCGCGGTAGTACTGCTCGGCACCCGGGTGCAGCGGGATCGGCGAGTTCTTCACCGCGTTCTGGATGTCGATCGCACCGGCGGCGGCATGCGCGGCCTTCATGTGGTCGAGGTTCTCGAAGAGCAGCTTGGTCATCTCGTAGGCCAGCTCGTCCGAGACGTCAGAGTTGGTGACGAGAATGTTGGTGATCGCCAGCGTCGGGATGTCC
>NZ_JAATOS010000129.1:0-9899 GCF_011806505.1 Salipiger sp. HF18
CGCGCTCCTTCGCACGAAGATCGCGGCGGGATTAGCAACTCTACTTCTGGATTGGAATAGAAGACCGGCCCGCCGAAGAATTCAGCAGGTAATGCAGCAGATCCGAATGAGGGTTGCTTGCGTGGTCATGCGCCTCCCATACCGCGATCGGCCCCGTCCGTCCAGCATTTCGACAAGCCGGGTCACGGTGCACAGGTTGCGGGCGGTGAGCGGGCAGCCTTCGACCGCCTCGAGCCGCTGCGCCAGCTTCGAGCGCCCGAAGCCCCCGGGCGTGAAAAGCCAGGCTATGCCCCTGCCCGTCCCGGGACCGTCGCCCTCGGCCCTGCGCGCCCGCGCGGGCGGGCGGGCGTTCGGGCGCGCCGACGAGGAAATCCGCGTGGAGCTGCCTCGGGGCGTCCGGTGTAAGGGGGCAATCGTCGCGGGCGTGGCGCAGCGTGGCCTCGGTCAGCACCAGCACGGGCATGTCGAAGCCCCTGGCGGCGCGGATCACCTCGCGCAGCGCGCCGGCCTGCGCCTCGGGCTTGTCGTCGACGTCGAAGGCGAGGTTGCAGGAGGAGATGCAGCTCTCGACGTCGCGCCAGCCGAGTGTGTCGCAGAGCCCGCGCAGCTCCTTCATGGGCGGGGCATTGGCCCCGCCCACGTTGATCCCGCGCAGACGGGCGACATGGGTCAGGGTCGGCCTCCGTTCCCCGCCAGTGTCGCAGCGCGGGCCGGGACATCAGGCGTAGCTGACGACCTCGAACTCCACGCCGTCGGGCCCGTCGAAGTAGAACCGCCGCCCGGGTTCGTAATCCGCGTGCTCGTGCGGGTGGAAGCCCGCCGCGCGCACCTTGTCCTCGGCCGCATCGAGATCGGGCACCACCACGCCGATGTGGTTCAACCCGCCCTGCCGCACGTAGCGCTCGGGCTTTTCGAGGGCTTTGCCCCCTGGGTAGTAGAGCGCGAGGTAGTCGTCGTCGGTGCCGACATGGATGGACCAGCCATCGCCCATCGCAGCGCCCTCCCAGCGGATGCGCCAGCCGAAGAGGTCGCAGAGGATCCTGGCGGTGGCCTGGGGGTCGGGGACGGCGATGTTCACGTGTTCCAGCGTGGCGTTCATTCGGGGCTCCTTTGCCTGTCTTGGGTCTGAACGGCACAAGCATCGGACCTCAAGTTCCATTGAGGTCAAACGAAAAATACAGAGGTCTTCCAGCCGGTTACGCGTTGCCCGCGCGAGGGCGGCGCACCGGCCAGACCTCGAACGGCCCCGCCGAGACCACCAGCGCACCTCCCGCGATCTCGAGCGGGTGCATGTGCTCGCCCGCGAGCGGCGCCGAGGTGACTGCGCCCACCTCCACCTTGGTCTGCATGAGGATGCCGACCCGCGCCGGGTCGAGCCGCACCGTTGCCCACATCAGCGCCGCCAGTGACAACCCCCACCAGAGCACGCCGGCAGGCCCGCGCCAGAGCGCCCAGGTGACGGCCGCGATGGCGGTGGAGATATGCGCGATAGGGTCAGTTGGTCATGGCCTGCCCCTGGCAGAACGGCGGCCGCGACCCAGGTCGCCCGACGTGCAACGGGCGGGACCGGTGCCCCGATCCCGCCCGTGCGGTGGTCACTGCTGCGGTTTCGGGCAGCGCCCTACTGGTTGGGCCGCGCCGCCTCGAGCTTGCGATAGGCCGCCACGTTGCTGTTGTGCTCGTCCAGCGTGGCCGCGAAGTTGTGCCCGTCCGCCGGGTTCAGGGTCTTTGCCACGAAGTAGATGAACTCCGACTCCGCCGGGTTCAGCGCCGCCTCGATGGCCGCGCGGCCCGGGTTGGCGATGGGGGTCGGCGGCAGGCCCGCGATCACGTAGGTGTTGTAGGGCGTCTCGGCGCGCAGCTCGGACTGGCGGATGCCACGCCCCAGCACGCCCTGCCCGTTGGTGATGCCGTAGATCACCGTGGGGTCTGTCTGCAGCCGCATGCCACGCTCAAGCCGGTTGACGAAGACGCTGGCCACGAGGAAGCGCTCCTCGGCGTTGCCGGTCTCCTTCTCGACGATCGAGGCCATGGTCAGCGCCTCGTTCTTGCTCTCGTAGGGCAGCCCCTCTGCGCGGTTCTCCCACGCGTTGTCGAGGATGACCTGCTGCGCCATCTGCATGCGCTCGATGAGCGCGCCGCGGCCGTCGCCCTTGGTGACCTCGTAGCTGTCTGGGGCCAGCGAGTCTTCGACCGGCAGGTTCGCGACCTCGCCGTCGAGCACGTCGACCTGCCCCAGCTCCTGCACCACCTGCCAGCTCGTGACCCCCTCGGCCAGCGACACGCGGAAGCGGGTCGACATGTCATCGCGGAAGGCGGCGTATTCGGTCGGAGCGGGCTCGGCGGGGTTGAACTCGAGCACCTCGGTATAGCGGCCGACCGCCGGGTCGAGCTCGCGCACCTGCACCAGCGCGCTGTTCACGCCGATGCGGTAGACCACCTCGGTGCCGCAGGTCGAGGCGCCGCCTTTGGTGACGATGTCGGTGATCTCGGTCATCGAGGCGCGCTCGGGCACGAGGTACGCGCCCGCCTTCAGCTGGCGTGCCTTGTCGGTGTAGTCGGCGCCGAGCCTGAAGATCATGCCGGACGAGATCGCGCCCTGCTCCTCGAGGTCCTGGGACACCCGGTTGAAGTTGCTGCCGCGCGCGACCTGCAGGCAGATCGGCGCGTCAAGCGGGCCGCTGGCGGAGTACTCGTTCTGCGCCCAGATCAGCGCCCCGCCGAAGAGGAACACCACCACGACGAGGAAAGTCAGCGCGTTCGAGGCGATGTTGCGCCACATTTATTCGACCTTCCCGAAGATCACGCTCGCGTTGGTGCCACCGAAACCGAAGGAGTTGGAGAGCGCGTGGGTGACCTTGCGCTCGCGCTTGGCATTGGGCGCGAGGTCGATCGGCGTTTCCACCGCGGGGTTATCAAGGTTGATCGTCGGCGGCGCGACCTGGTCGCGGATCGCGAGGATCGAGAAGATCGCCTCGATGGCACCGGCGGCCCCGAGCAGGTGGCCGGTGGCCGACTTGGTCGAGGACATGGTGACGTTGCCCGCGTGTTCGCCGAGCAGCTTCTCGACGGCGCCGAGCTCGATGGTGTCGGCCATGGTAGAGGTGCCGTGGGCGTTGATGTAGTCGATGTCCGACGGCTGCAGCCCGGCGGACTTCAGCGCGGCGCTCATCGAGCGCAGGGCGCCGTCGCCGTCCTCGGACGGGGCGGTGATGTGGTAGGCGTCGCCCGAGAGGCCGTAGCCCAGCACCTCGGCATAGATCTTGGCGCCGCGGGCCTTGGCGTGCTCGTATTCTTCCAGCACCACGATGCCCGCGCCCTCGCCCATGACAAAGCCGTCACGGTCGGCGTCATAGGGACGGCTGGCCTTGGTGGGATCGTCGGCGCGCTTGGTCGACAGCGCCTTGCAGGCGTTGAAGCCGGCGATGCCGATCTTGCAGATCGCCGCCTCGGCGCCGCCCGCGACCATCACGTCGGCGTCGCCGTACCTGATCAGGCGCATCGCATCGCCGATGGCGTGGGCGCCGGTCGAGCAGGCGGTGACCACCGAGTGGTTCGGGCCCCTGAAGCCGTACTTGATCGAGACCTGACCCGAGATCAGGTTGATCAGCGCGCCGGGAACGAAGAACGGCGACACGCGGCGCGGGCCCTTCTCTTCCATCATCACGGCGGTGTTGGCGATGGAGTTCAGGCCACCGATGCCGGAGCCGATCAGGACGCCGGTGCGCTCGAGATCTTCCTTGTCCTCCGGCATCCAGCCGGAATCCTCAACCGCCTGCTGGGCGGCTGCGAGACCGAAGAGGATGAAGGTGTCGACCTTGCGCTGCTCTTTCGGCTCCATGTAGACGTTGGCATTGAACTCGCCCTCGCCCTCGCCGCGGGGAACCTCGCAGGCATAGGTCGTGGTCAGGCCCTCGGTATCGAACCCGGTGATCGGTCCGGCACCCGACTGACCGTCGAGGATGCGCTCCCAGCTTTTTTCAACACCGTCGGCCAACGGCGTCACCAGCCCCAGCCCGGTAACCACAACGCGACGCATTGCTCTACCCTTCCCTCAAGTATTCTTTCGTGGACCCGCTCTTACCCTGCCCGCGCGCCTCGGGGCAAGGGTTCGAAGGCGGTTCAGCCCCACTCCGGGCCGAGATCCGCCCGTGACCGGTCGATCCAGTGGTCCCGGAGCCAGTCGCAGGGCTTGGAATGGCGGATGACGCTGCCGTTCCAGCCGTCGATCGCGTCGCTCATCTTGGGGCGTCCGTGGAAGCAGACGACGCGGGCGTCCTCGGGCAGACGCGGCTTGTGCAGCCAGTTGCCGGGGAACGGGTTGCAGTCGTACTTGAACGACACCACCCAGTCGCCGGGGATGTAGGTGAAGACGCCCCGATCCATGGCCTTGTGGCTGGTGTAGCGCTGCTCGGAGCCCCGCGCCTTTTCGACTTCCCTGTAGGCGTCGCTGGCGAGGTCCTCATAGAGGAAGCCGTGAAGCGCCGGGTCGAAGCGGAAGACGGAGCCGTGTCCGGTGGGCCTCCCCTTGCGCTTTTCGGTCCAGTCGTGGCGCATGGCGATGGTGCCGGGCGCGAGGTCATGGATCTCGTCCAGCGAGCCGGTGATGACCACGTCGAGGTCGAAGCCGAGGAACGGTCCCTCGAGATCCGGCACGAGGCCGGGACGGAAGAGCGAAACCTTGCGCATGGCGCCCTGCCGGTTGGCCACCGCAAGCGCCGCGGCCATCGGTTCGGCGAAGGGCTCGACCTGCAGCGGCAGCACCTCGATATCCGGGTGCAGCCCCTCGGCGTGCTCGGTCATGCAGAAGAAGCGGATCGGGCGCGACATGTTGCGCCGCACCCCGGAATAGAGCCGGTTGACGTATTCCGGCCCGAAGAGCGTGCCCCACTTGATGCAGATGATGTTGGCCGGTTGCGTCACTTGGGGTTCCTCGGTCTTTGTCGTCAGCGCTGTGTCGCCAGCGCTTTAGCCCAAAGCGCCCGCGCGGCCAAGCGGTGGCACCGGCGCGGGTCCGCCACCCGCCACCAAAAAGGACCGGGCGGCGATGCCGCACCGGTCCCGGGGATCGTGCCAGGACAGCCGCGCCGTCAGGCGGCGGGCATCCGGCGTTCGACGATCTCGGCGTACCACGAGCAGCCCGCCGGGATGGCGTTGTCGTCGAAGTTGTACTCGGGCGAGTGCACCATGGCAGTATCGCCGTTGCCCACGAGGATGTAGGCGCCCGGGCGCTCGTTCAGCATGAAGGCGAAGTCCTCGCCGCCCATGACCAGCGGTGCCTCGGCACAGTCACCGGCGACGGATTTCGCGACTTCGACGGCGAAATCGGTCTGCTCGTCGTGGTTCACCATCACCGGGTAGTTACGGCTGTACGAGACCGTGGCCTCGGCGTTCATCGCGGTCGCGATGCCGGTGCAGATCTCGGAGATGCGGGTCTCGGCCAGGTCGCGGTTCTCGGGCGAGAGCGTGCGCACGGTGCCGCGCAGGGTCACCCGCGGCGGGATCACGTTGAAGGCCTGCGACGAGGTGACGAAGCTGGTCACCGAGACGACGATCTGGCTCACCGGGTCGGCGTTGCGGCTGGCGATGGACTGCAGCGCGGTGACGATCTGGGCCGAGATGACGACCGGGTCGATGGTCTCGTGCGGCTTGGCGGCGTGGCCGCCGCGGCCTGTGACGACCACCTCGTATGTGTCGGTGGCGGCGAAGAACGGGCCGGGACGGATGGCGAAGCTGCCGAGCGGCTGGCCCGGCCAGTTGTGCATGCCGTAGACCTCCTGGATGCCCCAGCGCTCCATCATGCCGTCGTCGCACATGACCTTGGCACCGCCGCCGCCCTCTTCGGCGGGCTGGAAGATCACCACGACGGTGCCGTCGAAGTTGCGCGTCTCGGCAAGGTACTTGGCCGCGCCCAGCAGCATCGCGGTGTGGCCGTCGTGGCCGCAGGCGTGCATGGCGTTCGGGGTCTTCGAGGCATAGGGCACGCCGGTGTTCTCGTTGATCGGCAGCGCGTCCATGTCGGCGCGCAGGCCAATGACCTTGCCCGAGCCGCTGGCCTTGCCCCTGATCACGCCCACGACGCCGGTGCGGCCGATGCCCTCGGTCACCTCGTCGCAGCCGAACTCACGCAGCTTCCCGGCGACGATGCCGGCGGTGCGGTGCGTTTCGAACAGCAGCTCGGGGTTCTCGTGGAAGTCACGTCGCCAGGCGGTGATTTCATCCTGCAGCTCGGCGAAGCGGTTCTTGACGGGCATGGAGGGCTCCATTGATTTGATCATTTTTCCGAAGCGACCCTGCCACCGCCTGCGGGCCCCCGCAAGGGCTGCCCCGGCGCAAGCCCCGGGTCCCGAGCTCCGTCCCGAACTCCGGCCGGGCCGGTCCCAACACGACGACGGGGCCCGGCCGGCCCCGCCATGGTAGCATCTCGCGCGCCAAGGCGCACGACGCGGGCTCAGAGGTTGGGGCCGGTGACCAGCTTGGTGCCGTCCCAGAACCGCGAGATCCGGAAGCGCGACAGGTCGTGGCCCGGGTCGCGGCCCATCACCATGTCCGCGGCGATGCGCCCGAAGGCCGGACCGATGCCGAAGCCATGGCCGCACATGCCGGTGAGCACGGTCAGCCCCGGGATCTGCGGCACCCGGTCGACCACCGGCACCACGTCGGGCAATACGTCGATCATCCCGGCCCAGGCCGCCTGCAGCGGCACCTCGCCCATCTGCGGGAACTGGCTGCCGAAATTGCGGCGGGTCGCGGCGACCAGCCCCTTGTTGGGATCGGGCGACAGGATGCGCATGCGCTCGAAGGGGGTCTCGTCGTCGTCGTTCCAGCGCCGCGGCGTGCCCCATGCGTCGGGATAGCCGCGCGGTGCCAGCGCGCGCAGGCGGATGTCGAACTCGCCCGATACCGCCAGCGGCAGGTAGGTGCCCAGCGCACGGAAGCTGTCGGGCCCGACGAAGAGCTCGGAGGCCGCCGAGGGCGCCAGCGTGTAGCCGCCGTCGGCACGCGGGCGGAAGGCGAAGTCGGAGTCGACGCCGGCGCTGTTCACCGCCTGCGGCAGCGGTGCCGTGGCCATCGCGGTCGAGCGCACCGAAAGCTGCGGGATCCGCACCCCGTGGCGCCGCAGGAACAACGAGGACCACGCCCCGCCCGCCAGCACCACCTGCCCGGTGGCGATGCGGCCGCGCTCGGTGATGACGCCCGAGACCTCGCCGCCCGCCATGTCGAGCCCGCGCACGGCGCAGCGCTCGCGGCCCATGGCGCCCTCGCGCACGGCCAGCCGCGCCAGCTCGGGCACCGCCACCCAGGGCTCGCCCTTCATGTCGGTCGGCGTGTGCAGCGCCCCGACCCAGCGGCCGGCCCCGGCGCCCAGCAGTGCCTGCGTCTCGTCCGCGTCGAGCAGCCGCGACGAGACGCCCAGAGGTTTCGCCTGCGCCAGCCAGTCGGCGTAACCCGCCATGTCCTTGTCGGTGCGGGCAAGGTAGCTCACCCCCACCGTGCGCACGCCCAGCCGCCCGTCGCATTCCGCGTCGAGCGCAGTCCAGAGCTTCTGCGCCTCGAGCGCGACCGGGATCTCGGCAAGGTCGCGGCCCTGCACCCGGATCCAGCCCCAGTTGCGCGAGCTCTGCTCGGCGGCGACGCGGCCTTTCTCGAGCAGCACCACCGAGAGCCCGGCGCGGGCGGCGTAGAGCGCGGTCGAGACCCCGATCACCCCGCCGCCGATGACCACGAGATCCGCGAAGCCCGGCAGCTCGCCGTCGTGTTCGACCGGACCCTCGTCGCGGAACGGAAAGGTCACCGTCACGCGAGACGCTCCAGCAGTTTCTCGATGAAGGCCTACCCGGCGTCGACCTGGCTGATCTCGATGTACTCGTTGGGCTGGTGCGCGATGCCGATGTCGCCCGGCCCGCAGACCACGGCATCGTAGCCGGTGCGCTGGAAGTGGCTGGCCTCGGTGCCGTAGCTCACCTGCATGACGCCGTTGTCGCCGGTGACCTGACGCACCAGTTCCTCGGCCGAGTTGTTCTCGGTCGGGTTCAGCGGCGGCAGCTCGAACATCTCGCGCACCTCGATCCACGCCTCGGAGCACACCGCCTGCATCTGGGCCTGAAGCTCGGCGACCTTGGCGAGGAAGCGCTCGCGCCACATCTGGGAATCCTCTCCCGGGATTACCCGGAAGCCCACGCCGAACTCGCAATCCTTGGCGGTGATGTTGTGCGCCGTGCCGCCGCGGATCTGGCCGACGTGCACGTTGGTGAAGGGCGGGTCGAAGAGCGCCGCGATTGCGTCGGGCGTCTTCTCGGCGTTGGCGGCGTTGGTCTCGTTGGCCCATTCGATGAGCTTGGCGCCCCACATGATCGCCGACACGCCCCGGTGCAGGATCGAGGAATGCACCTCGACGCCGTGCACGTGGACCCAGAAGTTCACCCCGCCCTTGTGGCCGGTGACCGCCTTGAGCATCGTGGGCTCGCCGACGATCACCGAGCTTGCCTTGGGCAGCCCCGCCAGCATCGCCTCGGCAAGGTCCTTGCCGCCCATGCAGCCGAGTTCCTCGTCGTAGCTGAGGCCCAGCTGGATCGGCCGCGTCACGCCACGGTATTTCGCCTCGACCACCGCCCAGACCGCCAGCGCGTCAAAGGCCTTCATGTCGGTGGACCCGCGCCCGTAGAGCTTGCCGTCGCGCTCGGTCAGGGTGAAGGGATCGCTGTCCCACTCCTGCCCGTCCACCGGCACCACGTCGGTGTGCCCGGAGAGGATCACCCCGCCCTCGACCATCGGCCCCACGTGGGCGAAGAGCGCCGCCTTGGTTTCGGGCTCCTCCGGCTTGGGGTGGCGCTGGCTCTCGATGCCGTGGCTGGCGAGATACTCCTCGACCCAGTCGATCAGCGGCAGGTTGGGATCGCGGCTGACGGTGGGAAAGCTCACCAGCTTGGCGAGGATCTCGCGGGGGGAAAGGCGGGTCGGCATGAAGGGTCCTTCGTTTGTCTGCAAATGGCCTACGACGGCGGGCGCATCCCCGGCAAGGGCCGCGCATGCAACCCGGCCATGGTCCGCGCGCCCTGCCCGTCTTCGCGGCAGCGGCCGCGGGGCCCGGGGCTCAGGGCGCGAGGTCGAGCACCACCGGGTGATGGTCCGTGGGCCAGACGCCGCCGGGCTGCATCTGCGGCACGTAGGGGCCACCCGTGGCGTCGAGCCCCGCGAGGCCGATGTGGTCGATGGCGGGCAGGAGGTGCACGCCGCGGTTCAGATGGTAGGTCGCGGCGGGCACCCTTGGAAAGCGCAACCCTGCGTCCTGAAGGATCCGCATCACGCGCCAGCCGCGCAAGGCATTGAGATCGCCCGCAAGGATCACCGGCGTGCCGGCGTCGATCACCGCCGTCAGGCGGCGCGCGATGAGCTCGGCCGAGCGTCTCCGGTTCGAGGCGCTGCGGTATTCGAGATGCACGTTCACCAGGCGGAAGCGCTGGCCACCGCCCACCGGCGTGAACTCGGCCCACGAAGCGAAGGCGGGCCAGGAGCCGTCGAAGGTGCGGGAATAGATCACCTCGGGCGTCTCGGAGAAGAAGAACCAGCCCTGATCCTCCAGCCGCAGCCGGTCGGTGCGGTAGAAGATCGGCTGGGTCGAGGGAAAGCTGCGCCAGTCTCCGGTGGCGGCGGCCTCAAAGCCCGGCAAGCGCCCGAGCAGGTAGCCCCGCGCGAGGTTGTCCGAATCGTCGTCGCCGCCGCGAAAGCTCTCCATCTCCTGGAAGGCGATGACGTCGGCCTTCAGCGCCGCCACCGTGTCGCCCAGCGCCGCCTTGCGCCGTTCCCAGCCGGCGAGGCTCCAAGGCCCCTCCCCGCCCGAGCGCAGGTCGATGTAGTGGACGTTGAGCGTGGCGACCCGCAGCGTATCAGCGTGGGGC
>NZ_JAATOS010000130.1:0-9885 GCF_011806505.1 Salipiger sp. HF18
GCCGAGAGGCCGGCGATCGGGATGAAGATGCCGAAGACGATGGAGCCCCAGATCTGGATCGCCAGCGCGTCGGTGAAGGGGATCTTCACGACCTTGACGTTGTAGCTGAGCAGGTAGGCGGTCGAGATGTAGAACAGCACGAAGGTCGCCAGCGCCACGAAGGTGCCGAGAACGATCGAGACCTTGTGCTTGGCGAAGAGCTCGATGACCGGGACGGCGACGCGCTCCTCGTTCTCGATGGCCTTCTGGAAGTCCGGAGTCTCGGTGATCGACAGCCGCACCCAGAGGCCAACGATGATCAGCACCAGCGAGGCGACGAAGGGAATGCGCCAGCCCCAGCTCAGGAGGGTCTCCTGCGGCATGAACTGGAGCAGGATCCAGAACAGGCCTGACGACAGGAAGAGGCCGACCGGAGCGCCGAGCTGCGGGAACATGCCGTACCAGTTCTTCTTGCCCTCGGGGGCGTTCTCGGTCGCCATGAGCACCGCGCCGCCCCATTCGCCGCCAAGACCGAAGCCCTGGCCGAAGCGGCAGAGCGCCAGCAGCAGCGGCGCCACGACGCCGATCTGCTCGTAGGTGGGCAGCAGACCGATGACGACGGTCGAGATGCCCATGGTGAGCAGGGCGGCGACCAGCGTCGCCTTGCGGCCGATGCGGTCACCGAAGTGACCGAAGACCACGGCGCCGAGCGGGCGCGCGAAGAAGGCGATGGAGAAGGTCGCGAAGGAGGCCAGCAGCGCCGTCATCGCATCGCTGTTGGGAAAGAACAGCGCGGGGAATACCAGCACGGCCGCCGTGGCATACACGTAGAAATCGAAGAACTCGATGGTGGTGCCGACGAGGCTCGCAGTCAGAACCTTGGCGGGGGAGTTGAGAACCGGCTGGCCCTTTGAGGCCGCCGTTTCAAAATCGGCGGTGCTGTCAGTCATTTTATTACTTTTCCGTTCGCGCTTGAGACACTTATTTTTTCGAGAGGTTCCGTTAACGCGAACGGCGGGCGGAGTCAGCGGGCGCGCACCTGTTGATTTGACAGCCCCGCCATGCCCATGGCGCATGGCCCGGTCGCGCAAGCGCGCCGCTTCCTGGGGCGGAGTGATCTGGCCGCAGGACCAGTCATGCCTTGATCATGTCGGGAAAGGGCGTGTTTTTTGAGCGTTATCAGAAAGATGAAGGGCCTTCGCAAAGGCCCTGCCGCCGCCGCAAGGCGACATTCATCTCTCGGCAAGGCCCTCTGCGGGACCCTTTGGCCGCGGGGGCCATGCCCTCAGGCGTCGGGGTCTTCGCGGCCGACGCCCTTGAAGACGAAGCGGAACGGCACGGCCCAGAGGAACCCGAGTGCCACGTAAACGAGGAGTTCAGCCCAGATCGGCGGCCGGTCGAGCGCGTTCACGATGCTGACTGCCGCCACGATATAGAGCGGCAGCCAGACCACGAGCAGAAGCAGCGAGAGCCGCTTCCGCGTCTTGTGCTTGAGCGCCATCAGTCCTCGAACGGGTCGGTGACGAGGATGGTGTCCTCGCGCTCGGGCGAGGTCGAGAGCATGGCGACCGGGCAGCCGATCAGCTCTTCGATGCGGCGCACGTATTTCACCGCGGCGCCGGGCAGGTCGTTCCACGAGCGCGCGCCCTCGGTCGACTCGCTCCAGCCTTCCATCTCCTCGTAGACCGGCACGCAGCGTTCCTGCTGCTCGGTGGCGATCGGCAGGTGGTCGAGGATCTCGCCGTCGAGCTGGTAGCCGGTGCAGATCTTGATCTTCTCGAACCCGTCCAGCACGTCGAGCTTGGTCAGCGAGATGCCGTTCATGCCCGAGGTGGCGCAGGTCTGGCGCACCAGCACCGCGTCGAACCAGCCGCAGCGGCGTTTGCGGCCCGTCACGGTGCCGAACTCGCGGCCACGCTCGCCGAGGCGCTGGCCGTCGTCGTCATCCAGCTCGGTCGGGAAGGGGCCTTCGCCGACGCGGGTGGTGTAGGCCTTCACGATGCCGAGCACGAAGTCGATGCCGCCCGGGCCGATGCCGGTGCCGGTGGCGGCCTGACCCGCGATCACGTTCGACGAGGTGACAAAGGGGTAGGTTCCGAAATCGATGTCCAGCAGCGCGCCCTGTGCGCCCTCGAAAAGAATGCGCTTGCCGGCGCGGCGCTTCTCGTTGAGCACCTTCCAGACGGGGCCTGCGTATTTCAGGATCTCGGGCGCGATCTCCTTGAGGCTGTCGATCAGCGCCGCGCGGTCGACGGCCGGCAGGCCGAGGCCCTTGCGCAGCGCGTCGTGGTGCAGCAGCGCGCGGTCGACGCGCACCTCAAGCGTGGCCAGATCGGCAAGGTCCGCGACGCGCACCGAGCGGCGGCCGACCTTGTCCTCGTAGGCCGGGCCGATGCCGCGGCCGGTGGTGCCGATCTTCGAGCCTTTGCTGGCGGCCTCTTCGCGGGCGCGGTCGAGCTCGCCGTGAATCGGAAGGATCAGCGGGGTGTTCTCGGCGATCATCAGCGTCTCGGGCGTGATCTCGACGCCCTGTTCGCGGATCTGCGCGATTTCCTTCACGAGGTGCCACGGGTCGAGCACCACGCCGTTGCCGATCACCGACATCTTGCCGCCGCGCACCACGCCCGACGGAAGGGCGTTGAGCTTGAACACCTTGCCGTCGATCACGAGGGTATGGCCTGCGTTGTGGCCCCCCTGGAAACGGGCGATCACGTCGGCCCGGCTCGACAGCCAGTCCACGATCTTGCCTTTGCCCTCGTCGCCCCACTGGGCGCCCACGACGACCACGTTTGCCATAGCTCACCTGTCCTTTTGGAGGTCCAAACGCGCCTCGTATAGCGAAGCGCAGGACGGGGCGAAACCGCGAATTTGCCCCTCGGAGACCGCTTTGGCACAGAGCTTTGCGCTCAGGGCGGCATTTCCCGTGCGCATCCCGTCCCCGGCACGCGTGCGGCCCTGCGACTCGGCCCGGACGGGAGCCGCGGGGCCCATGCCTGCCCGATCCTTTGGCCCGATCCCCCTGCGCGGCGCCGGGTCGCGGTCCCCGGCATTGCGTTTTGCTGCAGGGCGGCATGAACTTGGCGGGCGACTCGCCCACGCGCGGCGGGCGGCAGGAGGAACGATGCGATGACCGGGCTCAACTTGGGAGAGGTGGCGCAGGCCACCATGGCGCTGGCGCTGGCGGGCGTGCTCGGGCTGCTGCTTGGGCGTCTCAGCATCCGCGGCGTCGGGCTGGGCATCGGCGGGGTGCTCTTCGCGGGCATCGCGCTCGGTGACGTCTCCGCGCGGCTCGGGCTGCATTTCAACGCCGAGATGATGGAGTTCGTGCGCGAATTCGGGCTGATCCTCTTCGTCTTCACCATCGGCATCCAGGTCGGGCCCGGCTTCTTCGGCTCGTTGCGCCGCTCGGGGCTGCAGCTGAACCTCGCCGCGGCGTCGGTGGTGGTGCTCGGCGTGCTGGTGACGCTGGCGGTGCATTTCGCCTTCGACGTGCCGGTGCAGGCGCTGGTGGGGATCATGTCGGGGGCGGTGACCAACACGCCCGGGCTCGGTGCCGCGACGCAGGCGCTGGCGGACGTGGGCGCGGGCGCCGACGCGGTGGCGATGCCGTCGCTGGGCTATGCGGTGGCCTATCCCTTCGGCATCGTGGGCATCCTGCTGTCGATGCTGCTGCTGCGCTTTCTCACCCGCGTCGACATTCCCGCCGAGGCCGAGGCCTATGACGCGCAGCGCCGCCGCGGCTCGGGCTCGCTGCCGTCGCTCGACGTGGTGGTCGAGAACCGCAACCTCGACGGGCTGCGGCTGGCCGAGGTGCCGGGACTGTTCGACGCCGGCGTCGTGCCGTCGCGGATGCGCAAGGACGGGGCGCTGCTGGTGCCACAGCGCGACAGCGTGCTGGCCTGCGGCGACGTGCTGCACCTCGTCGGGCCCACCGAGAAGCTGCAGGCGATGCGGCTGGTGCTGGGCAGCGAGGCCGCGGCGCCGCTCACGACCAAGGGCACCGACCTCGCGTGGGCGCGCGTCGTGGTCACCGACCGCCACGCCTCGGGGCACCGGCTGCGGTCGCTGCGGCTCGAGGAGAGCTATGGCGTCTCGGTGTCGCGCATCAACCGGGCCGGGACCGAGCTGCCCGCGCAGGGCGACAGCACGCTCGAGTTCGGCGACATCGTCACCGTGGTGGGGCCGCGCGACAGCATCGACCGGGTGCGCGGCATTCTCGGCGACGAGAGCCGGAGGCTCGACGAGGTGGATTTCCCGGGCGTGTTCCTCGGCATCGTGCTGGGGGTGCTGCTGGGCAGCATCCCGATCGCCGTGCCCGGACTGCCGGCTCCGCTGAAGCTGGGGCTCGCGGGCGGGCCGCTGGTGGTGGCAATCCTGCTCGGGCGGCTGGGCAGCTGGGGGCCCTTTACCTGGGTGATGCCGCCGGTGGCCAACCACGCGCTGCGCGAGTTCGGCATCATCCTGTTCCTTGCGGTGGTGGGGCTCAAGGCCGGGGACCGGTTCCTCGACACGCTGATCACCGGCGACGGCCTCGCCTGGGTGGGCTATGGCGTGATGATCACGCTGGTGCCGCTCTTGCTGGTGGGCTTCGTGGCGCGGCTGGTCTTCGGCTTCAACTACCTCGCGCTCTGCGGCGTGCTGGCGGGCTCGATGACCGATCCGCCGGCGCTTGCCTTCGCCAACGCCCAGAGCCCCTCGGCCGCGGCGTCGGTGTCCTACGCCGCGGTCTACCCGCTGGTCATGGGGCTGCGGATCTTTGCGCCGCAGCTCCTGGTGCTGATGCTGTTCGCGATGTGAGGCCTGTCAGGGCCGCGGGTCAGGGCAGCAGGTGCAGCCAGACCCAGCTCGAGACGATGCAGAGCCCCGTCGCCAGAAGCACCGCGGTGGCGGCGACGCGCTTGGCGCGGCCGTACATGTTGGCGAAGACATAGGCGTTCACGCCCGGCGCCATGGCCGCGGTCACAACGCCCGAGCGCAGCGACTCGGTCGACAGCCCGAAGGCCGAGCCCAGACCCCAGGTGATCGCCGGGTGCAGCCCGAGCGAGATGGCGCAGACGTAGAGTACCGTGCGCAGGTCGCCCTCGGGGCGGTAGCGGAACAGGATGCCGCCGAGCGCGAAGAGCGCCGCGGGCAGGGCGGTGCGGGTGACCATCTCGAGCGCCTGCACCACCGGGTTCGGCAGGCTGACACTCCCGAGGTTGAAGGCGACGCCGATGACGATGCCGATCACCAGCCCGTTGCGGAACATGGCGCGCGCCACCGTCACCGGCAGCCGGCGCAGCCCGGTACCCTGGGCCCGGGCGATCTCCATCGCGGTGATGCCGAGGGCGTAGCAGAACGGCGAGTGCATGGCGATGATCGCGTAGTTCCCCGCCAGCGCGTCGGTGCCGTAGGCGCGCTCGGTGATCGGCAGGCCGAGCAGCAGCGAGTTCGAGAAGAGGCAGGCGAAGCCGATGGCGACGCTGTCCTGCCAGTCGCGCCCGAACAGCAGCCGCGCGCCCAGCAGCCCCGCGAGGAACCCCGCGGTGGCGCCGGTGTAGAAGGAGATCAGCAGGGGTGCCGAGAAATTGGCGCCGAGGTCGAGCTTCCACATGGCGCTGAACAGCAGGCAGGGAATGGCGATGGTCTGGGTGAAGCCCATGAGCCCGTCGATGGCGTTCTCGGGCAGCAGCCCGCGCCACGCGGCGAGATAACCGGCGCCGATCACGAGGAAGACCGGCAGGATGATGTCGATGAGGGCCGTCATTGCTGAGCTATGTCCGTGCGGAGAGCCGCCGTGCTGGGCGCGTCGGTGGGCAGGGAGAGTGGGGTGTCCGGGATGGGCGCCCTGTGGGGGAGCTTCGGGTGCGGCCGGGAGGCGTTGCGCATCGGGCAGGAGGTGTTGCGCCGCGCTGCGCGCGTCGCCGGGGCGCGCCGGTGCTGGGTCGGCGCAGTGCCAGGCGTGGCACGGGCCGGGGAGCGGGGCCTCCGGCGGGAGTTTTCCGGGCAAGATGAAGGGACGGGGTGCGCGTTGTCCCGTCCGTGGCGCCGCGACGGTGTGAGCCGTGGGGCGCGGGCCGGTCGGGCGGGGCCGCGCGTAGGGTGGGAGGAGCTGTGCCGTGCGGTCCTGGCCGTGGTATCGGGCGTGGGGAGAGCGGTCGCAGCCGGGCGGGGCTGCGGCTCAGAGCGCATAGCGCAGGACCATGCCGTCGTAGGCCGGGGTGATGTGCTCGGGGGTTTCGGCGGCCACGGTCTCGTAGTCGAGATCGAGGTGCATGTTGGTCAGCACGGCGCGTTTCGGCCGGGCGCGGGCGATCCATTCCAGCGCGAGGTCGAGGTGGGCGTGGCTCGGGTGCGGGGAACGGCGCAGCGCGTCGAGGATCCAGCAGTCGAGCGCCTCGAGCCGGGGCCAGACCGCCTCGGGGATGTGCAGCACGTCGGGCAGGTAGGCGAGGTCGCCGATGCGGAAGCCGAGCGCCTCGATGCTGCCGTGGTTGACCTCGAACGGCTCGAAGGTGATCGCGCCGCCGGCGCCCTCGATGGTCACCGGGCGGTCGGTGATCGTGTGCATGTCGAGGATCGGCGGGTAGGGGCTGCCCTCGGGTTGCACGAAGGCATAGGCGAAGCGCAGCAGCAGCGAGTTCTGGGTGTCGCCGTCGGCCCAGACCGGCAGCCGGGCGCGGCGGTTGAACACCACCTGCCGCAGGTCGTCGAGCCCGTGGGTGTGGTCGGCGTGGGAATGGGTCCAGAGCACCGCGTCGAGTTCGCCTATCCCGGCGTCGATGAGCTGCTGGCGCATGTCCGGCGTGGTGTCGATGAGCACGCGGGTGGTGCCCTCACCGGTCTCGCGCTCGACCAGCAGCGAGCAGCGGCGCCGGGTGTTCTTCGGGTTCTCCGGATCGCAGTCGCCCCAGTGCCCGCCCACGCGCGGCACCCCGCCCGACGATCCGCAGCCGAGGATGGTGAAGCGCAGCTCGCTCATGCGGTCTCCGGGGTCCAGGCGGCGGCCTTGGCGAAGAGCCTCTCGAAATTGGCCTCGGTGGCCTTTGCGAACGCGTCGTAGCTGAGCCCGAAGGCCTCGGCGCCGACCCTGGCGGTGTGCACGGTGTAGCCCGGCTCGTTGCGCTTGCCGCGGTAAGGCGGCGGCGCGAGGTAGGGGCTGTCGGTTTCCACGAGGATGCGCTCGAGCGGGGCCGCGGCGAAGATCTCGCGCAGATCCTTCGACTTGGGGAAGGCCGCGATGCCCGACATCGACAGGTAGAAGCCGCAGTCGAGCGCCGCGCGGGCGAGCTCGGCCGAGGAGGAGAAGCAGTGCATCACGCAGTCGTAGGGCTGTGCCTTCCACGCCTCGGAGAGCATCCGGGCCATGTCGTCGTCGGCGGCGCGGGCGTGGATGATCAGTGGCAGGCCGGTGTCCTGCGCCGCCTCGATGTGGACGCGGAGCGAGGTCTTCTGAATCCTGGCGCTGTCGGCGCTGTAGTGGTAGTCGAGCCCGGTCTCGCCGATGCCGACGAATTTCGGGTGCTGCGCCAGCGCCTTGAGCTCGTCCAGCGTGGCGAGCGGCTCGTCGGCGGCGCTCATCGGGTGGGTGCCGGCGGCGTAGAACACCGGGTCGTGCGCCTCGGCGATGGCGCGCACCTGCGGCTCGTTGCGCAGGCGGGTGCAGATGGTGACCATCCGGTGCACCCCCGCGGCGACCGCGCGGGAGATCACGTCGGCGCGTTCTTCGTCGAAATCGGGGAAGTCGAGGTGGCAGTGGCTGTCGGTGATGCGGGGGATGGTCATGGTCACGTCCTTTGCGCCCGGTTGTGAGGGAAGGGGCGCGCAGGGTCAAGCGGATGCGGCACCGCGGCGGGCGATGCGGGCCGCGATCCGGCGCCAGCGGTCAAAGCTGCGGCGCGGGCGGGATCAGCGCAGCACGTCCAGCGGTTGCAGCAGGGGCCCGTGCGGGGTTTCGAGCATGTGGCCGCGCAGGTGAAAGACCTCGGCCAGGTGCGCCTCGGTCAACACCTCGAGCGGCGGGCCGTCGGCGGCGACGCGGCCGCGGTCGAGCAGCACCAGCCGGGTGCAATGCCGCGCCGCCAGCGTCAGGTCGTGCAGCGACACCAGCACCGCGTGGCCCTCACTGGCCAGCGCCTCGAAGACCTGCAGGGTAAAGATCTGCGACGCCGGGTCGAGCCCCGCGACGGGCTCGTCCGCAAGCAGGAGCGGCGCGTCCTGCGCCAGCGCGCGGGCAATGAGCACGCGGGCCTGCTCGCCGCCCGAGAGCTCGGTGGCCTTGCGGTGGCGGAAGGCGGCGAGCTCCATGCGGTCCAGCGCGGTCTCGACGGCGCGGGCCTGCACCCGGCCGGCGCGGCTGTCGTGGGGCAGGCGGCCGAGCGCCACGAGGGTCTCGACGGTGACTGGCCAGGCGATTTCGCGCGATTGCGGCAGCCAGGCGGCGGCGCGGGCCCGGTCCCGGGCCGAGAGCGTCGCGAGAGACGAGCGGCCGCGGTGCGGCAGCAGGCCGAGAGCTGCGCGCAGCAGGGTGGTCTTGCCGGCGCCGTTGGGGCCGATGAGGCCCACGCATTCGCCGGGCTCGACGGTGAGCGACACCGAGTCGACGACCGGGCACTGGCCGCGCGTCACCGTGAGCCGGTCGAGGGCGAGCAGGCTCATCCGGCCCTCCGGGTCTTGTAAATGAGGTGCAGGAACAGCGGCGCCCCGATCAGCGCCATGACCACGCCGAGCTTGAGGTCGCGTTCGGGCAGGACCAGCCGCACCGCGATGTCGGCGGTGAGCAGCATCGCCGCCCCGCCGAGCGCCGAGGCCCAGAGCAGCCGCGACGGCCGCGCGCCGCAGAGCGGGCGCAGCAGGTGCGGCACCACCAGCCCGACGAAGCCCACGGCCCCGGCGACGGCGGGGGCGGCCCCCCCGGCGGCGGCGGTGCCGAAGAGCAGCCGCAGGCGCAGCGAGGTCATCGAGATGCCGAGCGCCTGCGCCCCGTCCTCCCCCAGCGTCAGCGCGTCGAGCCCGCGGCCCAGCGTCAGCAGCGTGGTGCCGCCCAGCGCGATGAGCGGCGCGGCGAGGGCGAGGTGCGACAGCGAGCGGTCGGCGAGCGAGCCCATCATCCAGAACACGATCTCGAAGGTCGCGTAGGGATTCGACGACAGGTTCAGCGCCAGCGAGGTGAGCGCGCCCGCAAGCGCCGAGACCGCGATCCCCGCGAGGATCAGGGTCAGCGAACCTCCGCGCGGGCCCGCGAGCAGCAGGATCAGCCCGACCGCGCCCAGCGCGAAGAGCAGCGCTGTCAGCGGCAGGGCCAGCGCGAATGCCGCCGCCAGCCCGGTCTGCAGCGCGATCACCGCGCCCAGCGCCGCCGACCCCGAGACCCCGATCAGCCCCGGCTCGGCCAGCGGGTTGCGCAGGTAGCCCTGCATCGCCGCCCCCGAGAGCCCCAGCGCCGCGCCGACCAGCACCGCGAGCGCCGTGCGCGGCAGACGGATCTCCTGCATGACCATGACGTGCAGCGGGTCGCCGGCGCCGAGCAGCCCGCCCAGCACCGCCTTCGGCGGCAGCGGCGCGTAGCCCAGCATCAGCGAGGCCAGCGCCAGCAGGGCGGTGAGCAGGGTGAGTGAGAGCGCCAGCTTCACTGCGTCGCCTCCCACTCCTCGCGCAGCGCCCGCATCGCGGCCACGGCGTCGAGCACGGCGGGGGTGCCGCAGATCCAGTTCGGGCTGTCGACGACCTGCCGCAGCGCGCCGGTGGCCTGAAGCGCCGGGTGCTGCAGCATCGAGGTCGCCTGCGCCGGGCTGTGGTAGGGCTGGCTCACGAGGATCAGATCTGGATGCGCCAGCACCAGCTCCTCGAGCGGCAGGCGGCCGCCATAGGGCAGGCCGCGCACCTCGGAGAGGTTCTCCATGCCTGCCGCTGCGAGGATCTCTCCGG
>NZ_JAATOS010000012.1:0-39404 GCF_011806505.1 Salipiger sp. HF18
TGATGTGGTGCGACAGCTCCTTCGCCGAGGCGCCGCGGGCGTCCGCATCGCAGCGGGCGGGGGTGCATTCCACGTGAACGGTCATCACGTCCATCCGGTCCTTGCGGCTGAGCTCGATCTGGAAATGCGGCGCGAGGCCCTCGCATTTCAGAATCTGCTCCTCGATCTGGGTCGGGAAGACGTTGACGCCGCGCAGGATGATCATGTCGTCGCTGCGGCCGGTGATCTTCTCGATCCGGCGCATCGAGCGCGCGGTGCCGGGCAGGATGCGGGTGAGGTCGCGGGTGCGGTAGCGCACCATCGGCAGGCCTTCCTTGGTGAGCGTGGTGAACACCAGTTCGCCCATCTCGCCGTCCGGCAGCACATCGCCCGTCGTGGGATCGATGATCTCGGGGTAGAAGTGATCCTCCCAGACGTGCAGCCCGTCCTTGGTCTCGACGCATTCGTTGGCGACGCCGGGGCCCATGATCTCGGACAGGCCGTAGATGTCGACCGCGTGCATGTCGAAGGCCTGCTCGATCTCTTCGCGCATGGCGTTGGTCCAGGGCTCGGCGCCGAAAATGCCGACCTTGAGCGAGCTCTGCCGCGGGTCGATGCCCTGGCGGCGGAACTCGTCGAGGATCGAGAGCATGTAGGAGGGCGTGACCATGATGATCTGCGGGCGGAAATCCTGCATCAGGGTGACCTGCCGCTCGGTCATGCCGCCCGAGATCGGCACCACGGTGCAGCCCAGCCGTTCGGCCCCGTAGTGGGCGCCAAGCCCGCCGGTGAAGAGGCCGTAGCCATAGGCCACGTGGCAGATGTCGCCCTTGCGGCCACCCGAGGCACGGATCGAGCGCGCCATGCAGTCGGCCCAGGTGTCGATGTCCTTCTGGGTGTAGCCCACGACGGTGGGCTTGCCGGTGGTGCCAGACGAGCCGTGGATGCGCACCAGCTGCTCACGCGGGACGGCGAACATGCCGAAGGGGTAGGTGTCGCGCAGGTCCTGCTTCATGGTGAAGGGGAACCTGGCGAGGTCGGACAGCGTCTTGAAGTCGTCCGGATGCGCGCCGTGCTCGTCGAAGCGCTTGCGATAGAAGGGCGAGTTCTCGTAGGCGTGTCGCAGCGACCAGGCCATGCGCTTCTGCTGAAGCGCCGAAATCTCGTCGCGGCTGGCGATCTCGATCGGGTCGAGGATCTCCTTCATCGGGGTCATGTCGGTCATGGTGTCTCCTCCCTTCATGGGTCAGCCCTCCGCCCGCGTCCCGGGCAGCAGGGGCCTGCTGAGCGTCCGCGAATGGCCGCGGAATTCTGCGATGACGGTCCCGTCCTCCCGGGTGATCGTCACGTCGTAGATGCCGGACCGGCCCTTGCGCGAGATCTCGCGCGCGGTGGCCGTCAGCTGGTCCCCGAGCGCGCCCGGGGTGATGTAGGTGACCGAGCAATGCTGCGCGACGGTCATCTCGTTGTAGGTGTTGCAGGCGAAGGCAAACGCGCTGTCGGCGAGCGTGAAGAGGTAGCCGCCGTGGGCGTTGCCGTGGCCGTTGGTCATCGCCGGGCCCAGCTCCATCCCGAGCGTCGCCTCTCCCGGTGCGATGTGCTTGAGCACCATGCCGAGCCGCTGCGAGGCGCTGTCTGAGTTCCACATCTCGCGGGCGCAGGCCTCGGCGAGTTCCTGGGCGGTCATGTCAGGGGTGTCCTTCATGGCTCACTTCCCCCGGAAGCTGGCAGGACGTTTCTCGAGAAAGGCCGTGACGCCCTCGGCGTAGTCGTCGGACCGGCCTGCCTCGCGCTGACAGTCTCGCTCACGGTTGAGATGCGTGTCGAGATCGTTTGTCGCGGCCTCCTGGATCAGCCGCTTGGTGAGGCCCAGCCCCAGCGTCGGCCCGGCGGCCAGTTTCGCCGCCAGCGCCTCGGCCTCGGGGATGAGCGTGTCGTCGTCGAGCGCCTTCCAGATAAGTCCCCAGTCGGCGGCGGTCTCGGCCATCAGCGGTTCGGCGGTGAGCGTCAGCGCCTTGGCGCGCGGCTCGCCGAGAATGCGGGTCAGCGACCAGCTGCCGCCCGCGTCCGGGATCAGCCCGATCTTCGAGAAGGCCTGGATGAACTTCGCGGATTTCGCCGCCAGCACGATGTCGCAGGCAAAGGCGATGTTCGCGCCTGCGCCCGCCGCCACACCGTTGACGGCACAGATCACCGGCTTCTCGAGCGCGCGGATCAGGCGGAGCGTGGGGTTGTAGAAGGTCTCGATCGTGTGGCCGAGGTCGGGCTTCGGTCCCCCCTTGCGCGGGTCGCGGTCGCCAAGGTCCTGCCCGGCGCAGAAGCCGCGGCCGGCACCGGTCAGGAGGACGGCGCGAATCTCGGGCTCGTTATGGGCGCGCTGGATCTGCGCACGCAGCGCGAGATGCATCTCCTCGTTGAAGGAGTTGAGCTTTTCCGGGCGGTTGAGCGTCAGTTTCAGAACGCCGGAGTCCAGCTCTGCCAGTACGGTTTGCGATGTCGTCATGTGGTCCTCCCGGCCCCCTCCACAGGGCCCGTGACATTTACTGTTGCATAAACCGACCGGACGGTCAATGATGCTGCTCAAGCTTTGGGAGGAGCCATGACAGACCTGTTCACCCGCCATCGTCCGTTGCTGGAAAGTGCCCTGAAGGCCCTGGAAACGCGCGAATTCTGGACCCCGTTTCCCGAGGTCCCGAGCGGGAAGAACTATGGCGAGACCGCGAAGGACGAGGGCGAATCGACCTACGCCGCGCTGCTTGGCGCGGCCTTCGATCTGCCTGGCCATCCCGAGGAGGGGCGCGTCGGGGCGGAGGTATCCCCCTGGGGGCCTGCGCTTGGCATCACCTATCCCGCCGCCGCGCCCGAGACGCTGATCGCCGCCTCCGACGCCGCCGCGCCGGGCCTTGCAGACGCCTCGGTCGAGGCCCTTACCGGCGCGCTGCTCGAGGCGCTGGTGCGGCTCAACCGGATGAGCTTCCTGCTCGGCCACGCGACGATGCACACCACCGGGCAGGCCTTTGCCATGGCGTTCCAGGCGGGCGGACCGCACGCGCAGGATCGCGGGCTCGAGGCGCTGGCGACGGCCTATTCCGAGCTGACCCGCAGCGCCCGCCACGCGGTCTGGGAAAAGCCGCAGGGCCGCCACGCGCCCTTGGTGATCGAGAAGCACTGGGCGCTGGTGCCGCGCGGCATCGCGCTCACCGTGGGCTGCAACACCTTCCCGACGTGGAACGGCTACCCGGGCATCTTCGCGAGCCTCGCCACCGGCAACCCGGTGATCGTCAAGCCGTACCCGCGCGCCATCCTGCCGCTGGCACTGACCGTGCGGGTTCTGCGCGAGGTCTTCGCCGAAGCCGGGCTGCCGCAGGACGCGGTGCTGCTGGCCGCCGACGCGCCGGGCGCCGAGATCACCAAGGATCTGGCGACCGACGAGCGCGTCGCGCTGATCGACTACACCGGCTCCACCGCCTTTGCCGACTGGATCCGCGCCAACAGCCGCGCGCAGGTCTTCACGGAAGAGGCCGGTGTGAATTCCGTGGCCATCACCGGCATCAGTGACTTCGCCGGGATGTGCGCGAACCTCGCCTTCTCGCTGTCGCTCTACTCGGGGCAGATGTGCACCTCGCCGCAGAACCTCTACATCCCGCGCGGCGGGATCGAAACCGACGAGGGACACAAGAGCTTCGACGAGGTGGCCGCCGGGCTGACGGCAGCCATCGACGCGCTGCTCTCGGATCCGGACCGCGCCGCCGGCGTCTGCGGCACCATCGTAAACCCTGCCACGCTCGAGCGGATCGCCTCGGCGCGCGGCGCGGGCAGGGTGGTGCGGGACAGCGGCCAGACCGGCCATGGCCGGAGCGCGACGCCGCTTCTGGTCGCGGTCGAGGGCGAGGACGGCCCGCAGAACGAAGAATGCTTCGGCCCGGTCTCGTTCCTCGTGCCCTGCGACGGCGCAGAGGAGGCCATCGCCCGCGCCGCCGGCATCGCCCGCCGCAAGGGGGAGATCACCGCCGCGCTCTACGCCGCCGACGACGCGCTCGTCACGCGCGCAGCCCGGGCCTTTGCACAGGCCGGCGTGAACCTTTCGGTGAACCTCACCGGCAACATCTACGTGAACCAGTCGGCGGCCTTCTCCGACTTCCACGTCACCGGGGCGAACCCGGCGGGCAATGCCAGCCTGACCGACACCGCCTTCGTCGCGCCCCGCTTCCGGCGCGTGATGATCCGCTGGCCCAAGGCGGCCTAACCGCCTGACCGGAGCCCCGGCACCCGACTTTCGACGGACACCAATCTGGGAGGAGTTACCATGATGTCCAAGACCACCACCGCGCTTGCCACCTTCGCCGCTCTCGGCGTCCTCGCGGGCGCCGCGCAGGCCGAGATCCGTCTCGGCGTCAGCGTCTCGGCCACCGGCCCGGCGGCCTTCCTCGGCGATCCCGAGGCCAAGACCATCGAGATGCTGGTCGAACAGCTGAACGAGGAAGGGGGGATCAACGGGGAGGAGATCGCCCTCACGCTCTACGACGACGGCGGCGACCCCAACAAGGCGCGCACCTTCGCCACCCGCCTCGTCGAGGATGACGAGGTCGTCGCGATCATCGGCGGCTCGACCACCGGCACCACCATGTCGATCCTGTCCGTGGCCGAGGACGAGGGCATTCCCTTCATCTCGCTGGCCGGTGCGATCTCGATCATCGATCCGGTGCGCGAATTCGTCTTCAAGACCCCGCACACCGACCGCATGGCCTGCGAGAAGATCTTCACCGACATGCAGGCGCAGGGCATCACCAGGATCGGCATGATCTCGGGCACCGACGGCTTCGGCGCGTCGATGCAGGCGCAGTGCAAGGAGGTCGCGGGCGAGCACGGCATCGAGATCCTCGCCGACGAGACCTACGGTCCGCAGGACGCCGACATGACGCCGCAGCTGACCCGCATCCGCAACACCGACGGCGTGCAGGCGGTGCTGAACCCGGGCTTCGGCCAGGGCCCGGCAATCGTCACCCGCAACGTCGCGCAGCTCGGCTTCGAGATCCCGCTCTACCAGAGTCACGGGGTCGCCTCGGACGCGTTCATCGAGCTCGCCGGCGCCGATGCCGCCGAGGGGCTGCGCCTGCCGGGCACCGCGCTGCTGATCGCCGACAAGCTGGCCGAGGACGACGCGCAATACGACGTGGTGACCACCTACACCGAGGCCTACAAGGCCAGGTACGACCAGGACGTCTCGACCTTCGGCGGATATGCGCATGATGCCTTCGCGCTGATCGTCGACGCCATCACCCGCGCCGGTGACAGCGAGGATCCGCAGGCGATCCGTGACGCGCTGGAAGCGACCGACGGCCTCGTCGGCACCACCGGCACCTACAGCTTCTCGCCCGAGGATCACCTCGGCCTCGATCTCAGCGCCTTCCGGATGCTGGAGATCAAGGACGGCGACTGGCTGGCCGTCGACTGACCCGCTTCGGCTCCGGGACCACGCGCCCGGAGCCGTACCCCCCTTTCCGCATCGCCTTGGGAGCCCCTATGGACGCCCTGCTGCAATTCCTGTTCTCCGGCCTGACCGTCGGCGCCGTCTACGCGCTCGTGGCGCTGGGATTCACCATCATCTACAACGCCTCCGACGTGGTGAACTTCGCCCAGGGCGAATTCGTCATGCTGGGCGGGATGATCACCGTCTTTGCCTTCGAGGCCGGACTGCCGCTGCCGCTGGCGGCGCTGCTCGCGATCCTCGTGGCCTCGGCCATCGGCGTAGCGCTCAACAAGCTGGCCATCGAGCCGGCGCGCGGCGCGCCAGTGGTCTCGCTCATCATCATCACCATCGGCGCGTCCATCGTGATCCGTGGCGCGACGCAGCTGGTCTTCGACAAGCAGCTGCACCGCTTCCCGTCCTTCTCGGGCGACGATCCGATCCACGTTCTGGGCGCAACGATCCTGCCGCAGAGCCTGTGGGTGATCGGCGGCGCGCTGGCGGTCTTCGTGGGGCTCTGGATCTTCTTCACCCGCACGCTGACCGGCAAGGCGGTGCTCGCCACCGCCAACAACCGCGTCGCGGCGCAGCTCGTCGGGATCAACACCGGCTGGGTGATGACGCTCTCTTTCGGGCTTTCGGCGGCCATCGGCGCCTTTGCCGGCGTGCTGGTCACCCCGATCACGCTGGTGGGTTACGACGTGGGCGTCGCGCTGGCGCTCAAGGGCTTCGCCGCCGCCATGCTGGGCGGCATGGGCAATCCCAAGGGCGCGCTGGTGGGCGGGCTGCTTCTCGGCTGCTTCGAGGCGCTGACCGCGGGCTATCTCAGCTCGCAGTACAAGGAGGCGGTGGCCTTCATCGTCATCCTCGGTGTGCTCTTCGTGATGCCGCAGGGCCTCTTCGGCAGCAAATCGACGGAGCGCGTGTAATGGCCGGCCGCAACAAATGGATTTCGCTTGGCGTGCTGGCGCTGCTCATCGCGCTGCTGCCACTGTTCTTCCCCTCGGGCTACTACTACCGCGTCGGTGCGCTGATCTTCGTCAACGCGCTGTCGGTGGTCGGGCTGGTGATCCTGATCGGCTACGCCGGGCAGATCAGCCTCGGCCACGCGGGCTTCGCCGGGATCGGCGCCTATGCCTGCGCGCTGGCGCCCGAGCATCTCGGGCTGCATCCGGCGCTGGCGGTGCTGCTTGGCGCGGTGGTCTCGGGCGTGATGGCGGCGCTGATCGGCAAGCCGATCCTGCGGCTCAAGGGCTACTATCTCGCGGTGGCGACGCTGGGTTTCGGCATCCTCGTGTCGATGGTGCTGACCAATGAGCGGGCGCTGACCGGCGGGCCGGACGGGATGAACGTCGCCGATCTCGGGCTGCGCGACCTGCTGCGCGACATGGGCTGGCGGCTCTCGGGCGGCGAGTTCTGGTACATGATCTGCGGCGTCGTGCTGCTGGTCGGGGCCTGGCTTGCGCTCAACCTCTTCGACAGCCCCTCGGGCCGCGCCATGCGGGCGCTGCACGGATCCGAGGTCGCGGCCGCGACCGTCGGCGTCGACGTGCCGCGCCAGAAGCTGCGCGCCTTCGTGATCTCGGCGGTCTACGCCTCGGTCGCAGGCTCGCTGCTGGCGCTGCAGAACGGCTACATCACGCCGGACGTGGCGGGCTTCATGCACTCGGTCGAGATGGTCACCATGGCGGTGCTCGGCGGCGTGGGCTCGGTGCTCGGCGCCACCTTCGGCGCGGCGATCCTGACGCTGCTGCCGCAGGTGCTGACGGTGTTTGCCGAGTACGAGCAGCTGGTGCTGGGACTTGTCATGGTGCTGGTGATGATCTTCCTGCCGCAGGGGCTTCTGCCCTCGATCGCGCGGCGCCTGAAGGGGAGGGACGAATGAGCCTTCTGGACGTACAGGGCCTCGGCATCAGCTTCGGCGGGCTGAAGGCGGTCGACGACGTGAGCTTCAAGGTCGCCCCCGGCGAGATCGTCTCGGTCATCGGGCCGAACGGCGCCGGCAAGACCACGCTCTTCAACATGATCTCGGGCGTCTACCATCCCGGTCGCGGCTCGGTCACGCTGAACGGCACCGAGGTGACCGGCATCGCCCCCAACCGGCTGGCCGAGATGGGCCTGTCGCGCACCTTCCAGAACCTGCAGATCTTCCAGGAGATGACGGTGCTCGACAACGTGCTGGCGGGGTACCACCTCAGCGAGCGCGGCTCGGTCTGGGCCGACCTGCTGTCGCTGCCCGGCATGAAGCGCCGTGCGGCCCAGGCGCGGGCAGGGGCGCGCAAGCTGCTGGAAAGGGTGCGGCTCGACAAGGCCGCGGAGCAGATTGCCGGGAACCTCAGCTACGGAGCGCTGAAACGGCTGGAGATCGCCCGCGCGCTGGCGCTGAACCCGAAGATCCTGCTGCTCGACGAACCGGCGGCGGGCTGCAACGCCGTCGAGACGGAGGAAATCGACCACCTCATCGCCGAGCTCGCGGCGTCGGGCATCGCCATCCTTCTGGTCGAGCATGACATGAAGCTGGTGATGCGGATCTCGAACCACATCGTGGTGCTGGACCACGGCGAGAAGATCGCCGAGGGCGACCCGGCCACCGTGTCGCGCGACCCGGCGGTGATCGCCGCCTATCTCGGCACCGAAGAGGAGGAGCCTGCCCATGCTGACGGTTGAGGGGCTGCGCTCGCGCTACGGGCGCATCGAGGTGCTGCACGGGCTCGACCTCGAGGTCAGCTCGGGCGAGATCGTGACCGTGGTGGGCGCCAACGGCGCCGGCAAGACCACGCTGCTGAAGTGCCTCTCGGGCACCCAGCCGGTGAGCGACGGCACCATCGTCTTCCGCGGCGAGAGCTTCGCCTCGGTGCCCGCCCACAAGCGGCTGAAGCGGGGGCTCGCGCAGTCGCCCGAGGGGCGGCAGATCTTCACCAATCTCACGGTCGAGGAGAACCTGCGCCTTGGCGCTTTCCTTTTCACCGACGAGCGGGTGGACCGCGACATGGCCGACGCCTTCGCCATGTTCCCGATCCTCAAGGAAAAGCGCAACCTCGCGGCGGGCGGGCTCTCGGGCGGGCAGCAGCAGATGCTGGCCATCGCCCGCGCGCTGATGGGCCGGCCGCATTGCCTGTTGCTCGACGAGCCGTCGATGGGTCTGGCGCCGCTTCTGGTGGCGCAGATCTTCGACGTGGTGAAATCGCTCAAGGAGCGCGACGTGACGGTGCTGCTCGTCGAGCAGAACGCCTATGGTGCGCTCAAGATCGCCGACCGCGGCTACGTGATGGAAACCGGGCGGATCACCATGACCGGTGCCGCGCCCGACCTCATCGCCGATCCGCGCATCCGTGAAGCCTATCTGGGACTCTGAACCATGACACTCCTGACTGTCCGCCGCGACGGCGAGATCGCCGTCGTCACCCTCGACAACCCGCCGGTGAACGCGATCTCGGAAGCCGTCCGAAGGGAGCTCTTCGAGATGGTGGGCCGGCTCGACGCCGACCCCGGGGTGCGGGCCGCGGTGCTGATCTGCGCCGGGCGGACCTTTCTTGCGGGGGCGGATGTGCGTGAGTTCGGCAAGCCGCCGGTCGAGCCGCACCTGCCCGACGTGGTCGACCGGATCGAGGGGGCCGAGAAGCCCTGGATCGCGGCGATCCACGGCGCGGCGCTTGGCGGCGGCTTCGAGATCGCCATGGGCTGCCGCTTCCGCGTCGCCGTCGAGAGCGCCCGGGTGGGCCTGCCCGAAGTCACGCTGGGCGTCATTCCCGGCGCCTCCGGCACGGTGCGCACGCCGCGCCTCGCGGGGATCGAGACGGCCGTGGATCTGGTGACGAGCGGGCGCCCGATGCCTGCCGGCAAGGCGCTGAAGGCCGGGCTCATCGACGCGGTGGTGAGCGATCTCGAACGCGACGCGGTGGCCTTCGCCCGCGCCGCGCTCGATGCCGAACTGCCGCTGCCGGTGTCGCAGCGCCCGCTCACGCCGATGCCCGAGAATTTCTGGCAGGACGCCCGCAAGCGCGCCGCCAAGCCCGGGCATCAGGCGCCGCTGCGCGCGCTCGACAGCCTGCGCTTCGCCACAGAACACGGCTTTGCCGAGGCCATGGCGCATGAGCGCGAGACTTTCCTCGACCTGCGCGGATCGGACGAGGCGGCGGCGCTGCGGCACATCTTCTTCGCCGAGCGCGCGGCGCCGAAACCCGCCGCGCTCAAGGGCGTCGAGCCGCGCCCCGTCAGGACCGTCGGCGTGATCGGCGGCGGCACCATGGGCGCGGGCATCGCCGGGGCCTGCCGCGAGGCCGGGATGGAGATCCTCCTCATCGAACGCGACGACGAGGCGGTCACGCGCGGACTGGCCAATGTCGGCAAGATCTTCGACGGCGCCGTCAAGCGCGGCAAGCTCAGCGCAGAGGACCGGGCCGGGCGCATGGCGGGCGTCCGCGGCAGCACCGATTATGCCGAGCTGGCAGACGCCGACCTCGTCATCGAGGCCGTCTTCGAGGAGATCGGCGTCAAGCGCGCCGTCTTCGCCGAGCTGGGCCGGGTGTGCCGCGCGGACGCGGTGCTGGCGACCAACACCTCCTATCTCGATCCGCGCGCCATCGCCGAGGGTCTGCCGGATCCGTCGCGCTTCATCGGGCTGCATTTCTTCAGCCCCGCCCACATCATGAAGCTGCTCGAGATCGTGCCGACGCCCGACACCGC
This sequence comes from Salipiger sp. HF18, assembly GCF_011806505.1. Classification (NCBI taxonomy): domain Bacteria; kingdom Pseudomonadati; phylum Pseudomonadota; class Alphaproteobacteria; order Rhodobacterales; family Roseobacteraceae; genus Salipiger; species Salipiger sp. HF18. The sequence goes on from NZ_JAATOS010000012.1 coordinate 10,133, forward strand.
GCCCGACGTGCTCGCCACCGGGTTCGCGCTCGGGCGGGCGCTGAACAAGATGCCGGTGCAGGCGGGCATCTGCGAGGGCTTCATCGGCAACCGCATCCTCAAGCGCTACCGCGCCGAGGCCGAAGCGCTGGTGACGCAGGGCGTTGCGATCGCCGAGATCGACGCCGCGATGCGCGGCTACGGCTTCCGCATGGGTCCGTTCGAGGCGCAGGATCTGGGCGGTCTCGACATCGCCTTCCTCCAGCGCGAGGGCGCGCGGGCCGAAGGGCAGGCGGTGCCGGAAACGCTGGGCGACATCCTCGTGCGCGCCGGTCGCAAGGGCCAGAAGACCGGCGGCGGCTGGTACGACTACGCCGAGGGCGACCGCACGCCGAAACCGTCTGCCTCGGTGGCGACACTTCTTGCGGACCGCGTCTCCGGCAGCGCGGCGCTGTCGGGCCCGGAGATCGCCGACCGCCTGGTCGGCGCGATGGCCGCGGAGGGCGAGGCGATCCTGCGCGAAGGCATCGCGCAGTCCCCGCAGGACATCGACCTGGTCGAGGTCCACGGCTACGGCTTTCCCCGCTGGAAAGGCGGCCCGATGTTCGCGGCGGGCTTGACGGCTTCAGCTCGCTGAGGCTGACATCGGACAGAGCCCCCTCGGCATCCGAGCCGGGGGGCAAGATCCGGTTACAGGACAGGTGTGGGTTGGATGGACCCCTGTGTGCGCTACTTGAAGCGCGACTGCCATGACCTGCGAGGGGAGGGGCGCCGGTCGATTTCCTCCATCATCTTTTCGCAGAAGACCTCGGCCGGGGTCCTCCATCCAAGGCCTTTTCGAGGCGTGTTGTTGAGCTGGTCGCAGAGTTGCTTCAGCTCGGGCTCTGTCATGGCCGCGACGTCTCGCTGCCTTGGAAGCCAGCGGTTGGCGTTCTCGACTGTGCCTTTCTGCCAGGGTGAGGAGGGGTCGCAGAACCACGTTCGGGTTCCGGGCTGCGCCAGCAGGTGCGGCCATGACACGAACTCCGTCCCGCGGTCGAAGGTGATGGATCTGCGGCCCGCTACGGGCAGCTCCCGCACCGCCTTCACGATCTTGCCCCTCTCGGCAGATTGCTTCGCAATCGCCCGCCGGGCAGAGCATGACCGGTTTCTTGCGCCTGTTGAGGCGGTCGACCACCGCCGCGCAGCTCGGACAGCCGGATCAACTTGCGCCGTCGGGCGCGGTGATCGGAAGCTTTGCGCTGCGCGACCATCCCATAGTAGCCACCGAGACAGGCGACCTCTTCAGTGTCTGCGCCAAAGGCATTGCGCTTGATCTCGCGATATATGGTCGAACGATGCCGACCGATCTCTGCCGCAATCCTGCTGACCGGCAGCTTTGCGTTCAGCAGGTCTTCGATCCTGCGTCGCTCAGGCAGATCCAGCTCTTCGTGCGCCATCGTCCGTTCTCTTTGCTTTCCAGCAAGATAGGGGATTTGTCGCAACCCAGTTGAGAATGGGCCCCCTCGGCCCATCAGAGTCTCATAATTGGCATTATGTAATATCCTCGATCCCGCCAACCTGTGGCAACCGAACAAAGACTTACGCGAACTTAACCCGAGGCCGTTCGGCATCTTTCGGCGCCGTGGCGGCACCGTTTACGGGAGCACAAGCCCCGCAAACGGCCATCGATATCACTCGCTGCCGGCCAGCCAGGCCTGTTCGATGGTCTCCTCGTGAGCCTCGATCCACTCTTCCGCAACGTCCTCGACGCTGCGACCACTTCGACGCTGCCACCGCCCCGGTCCGTGCCTGCGCAAAGCGCGGTCTGGGTGGCGACGATGACCGTGCCGATGGTGGCGCCGCGCGTCCTATTCGTGGAGATGCGCGGAACCGGGCAGCACCGGCCGCGCCGGATCACGGGTGGCCGAGGCCGGGATGATCTCACCGCGGAAGCCCTGCCTGCAAAGCAGCGACAAGCGCCCGCAATGGTCGAGATGGGCGTGGGTGAGCAGCACGATGTCGATCCCGGAAGGCTCGAACCCGAAAGGCCCGGCGTTCTTGTCATGCAGCGCGTGACCGCCCTGAAACACGGCCGCAATCGGCAAGGATCCGACGGCCGGCGCACTCGACGAGGTGGCACGAGCCCGTCACCTGCCCCGCGGCGCCGTGAAAGGAGAGCTTCATGGCATCGCTCCTCCCTCCGTGTGGGTCGGCGTCCCGATCAGCGGTCGTCCGGCGCGGGCATACCAGCGCTGGATGTCCTCCCAGATTTCCTGCGCGGTTTCAGCATACCAGAAGAGCGCGCGGTCCTCGGGGTCGATGACGCCCTCCTCGACCAGAAAATCCGCGTCGAAGGCGCGCGCCCAGTAGTCGCGCCCCACGAGGATCACCGGCACCGGCTGGATCTTGCGGGTCTGGATCAGCGTCAGCGTCTCGAAAAGCTCGTCGAAGGTGCCGAAGCCGCCCGGAAACACCACCAGCGCCCTGGCGCGCAGCAGGAAATGCAGCTTGCGCAGGGCAAAGTACCGGAAGCGGAAGCAGAGATCCGGCGTGACGTAGGGGTTCGGGAGCTGTTCATGCGGCAGGGTGATATTGAGCCCGACGGTGCGCGCGCCGGCCTCGACGGCACCGCGGTTGGCGGCCTCCATGATCCCCGGCCCTCCGCCGGTCACGATCGCCAGACGGTTGCCATGCTCGCCCTCGGCGGCGCCGACGATGCGGCCGAATTCGCGGGCGATGTCGTAGTACCGGCTCTTGTCGTTCAGGCGACGGGCCACGCGCAACCGTCGCTGCAGATCGGCGTCCTCCGGGTGGCGGGCGCTCTCGGCTTCCAGTTCCGCGAGGGTCGCCGCGGCGCGCTCCGGCTCGGTCACGCGCGTTCCGCCGAACACCACGATCGAGTGGGCGATGCCGTGATCCCTGAGAAGCGTCTCGGCCTTCTGGTAGTCGAGCTGAAGCCGTGCGCCGCGCATGACGTCGCGGTCGAGGAAATCGGCGTCCGCGTCCGCGAGCCGGTAATTGGGGTTTGCCATGATCTGGCGGACAAGCGCAGGCGCGTCATCGCCCGGCGCCAGAGGTCGGCAGCCAGGCAGATCGACCTCGCGCCGGGTGGGATGCGCCGGAAATGGTTTGCCAGGTATCGCTGATTTCCGGTCTTTCATCCTGTCTCCTTCTGACGGCCATTCGTGAATGCGGGCACGGCCCGTGCTCTCAGGCCGCCCCCCGGCCCGGCAAGCTCCGCACCTGATCTGAGCGAAGCGTATCATCCCCGCGCGGCGGCAGGTATGACCCGCATCAATCGGTCACGGCGATGCGTCTCGGAGGCTGCCGCCCGCGGGACGTATCGATCGCAGTGCAGGCCGCGATGGACGACATTGAGAGGGGGCTGAAACCGGTTTCGGCCAACTGTTGCGCTCTCATCGACACGCAGCGGCTAGGTGCGGCCACCTCTTGCCAGGCTGGCACATCGTGGAAAGCGCGCGTAGGGGCCAGGCGAGGCGCCCGATCCGGTCCGGCCAACCGGCGCACCAGCATCACTCGAGCCCCAGCAGGATCGCAGGGCCCGGCCACACCACCTAGGACGCGGGCTTGTCCACCTGTGCCATCAGCCATTCCGCGCGCGCGATCTGCTCCAGCGCGATCTTGCGCTTCTGCTCGAGCCGGGTCCGTTTCTCGGGGTCGCTCGTCTCGGCCATCTCCTCGCCGAGCGAGGCCTCTTTCCTCGTGAGTTTCTCGAGGATCCTTTCGACGTGTTCCGGCCGGATCTCGCGGACGCGACCGGCTTCCTGACGTTCTCGATACTCGGCCAGTCTGGCCGCCAGCTTCTTGAGGCCCATCGGCTCGCTTCCGGAAATGGGGTGATCGGGGGCATCCTACGCCTCTCGCGTGACATCTCCATGATGTGAGTCATCTTGGGCATCGCGGGGGCCGGTCGCGTCCGGAGCGGCGGGATCGTGCAGTTCTTCCTCTTCCAGCGTGAGGATCTTCTCGACCTCCGCCATCGCCCTGTCCCGCTCGATGTAGCAGCGTCTTGCGGCATTGGTCAGCTGCCGCATCGCGGCGTAGGCATAGGTCGAGTCGTTGAGAAACGAAGTCGCACTGCCGGGTGTCAGCACGCTGTCCCGGATCAGCCCGTCGATCCGCTGCGCCGTGACATGCGCGTCCTTCTCGATCTGCACCCGCTCCTGATCCAGCCAGAGCGCGCTGCGTTCCTCGGGGTCGGTCCGGGACAGCGTGTGGATCTCGGAGGCGATGCGCGCCACCTCGGTACGGAGACCGTCGTAGAGTTCCGTCGTCAGGCCAAGAGACAGGGTCGTGTAGCGCAGCACGTTCTTGCGCAGGTGCTTGACGGCCTTGACCGCCTGCACGATCTCGCCTGCCACGTCTCGCAACTCGTAGACCCGTTCGGCGATGTCCGGTGCCAGATGACGGTCGCCGATCCGGCTCGAGAACGCCAGGATCGCCTCGTGGAGCGACTTGATGCGCCGTGCGTAGGCATCGTCGTAGTCGACTGGCAGCTGCGCCCGGTGGGCACGGACCGTACCGGCGAGGTCGCTGCTCTGGAAGACCGCCGCGCTCGGGAGGTTCAGACCCTGCAGGATCAGGTCGAGCGCATTGTCGGTCAGGTGCTGGACTTCGCGGCGCAAGGCGGTCTCGAAAGTCTGGGGGAATTCGTCGACGGCCTCGTTCAGGAAGTGCGGCTTGCTGACATCCGGCAGCTTCTCCGGCAGGATCCGCACCAGCGCCGCGACGAGCCGGTCGAGACCCGGCAGCATGAGACCGAGGCCGAGCAGGTTGAAGAGGGTGTGAAAAACCGCGAGCTTCAGCGCGTAGTCGTCGGGCGCGATGGTCAGGGCGTCGCTGATCCAGTCGACCGCGCCGCGCAAGGGAACGATGAGGATCAGCGCGGCCACCGCCGTCACCACGTTGAAGACGAGGTGGGCCAGCGCCAGCCGCATGCCCTGTACGTTCGCCCCGAGCGACGCGATGATCGCGGTGATGGTCGTCCCGATGTTCGAGCCGATCGCCAGCGCAAGGGCGTTGTCGTAGGTCAGCTGACCCGACGCGAGCGCCGTCAGGATGAGCACCAGGGTGGCGTGGCTCGACTGCATGATCACTGTCGCGGCCGCACCGATGAGCGTGTAGAACACGAGCCCGAGGAGACCCGGCAGGGCGAACCGTGTCAGGTCGAGCTGCCCCTGGAAGGCGTCGAACCCGTCCTTCATGAACTGGATGCCGAGGAACAGGAAGCCGAGCCCGCCAAGCGCGAGGCCGATCCCGTGCAACGGCTTGGACTTCTGGAAGACCAGCACGATGCTCAGCGCCAGCATCGGCATCGCGTAGGCGCCGATGTCGACCTTGAGCCCGAGCCCGGCCACGAGCCACGCGCCGGTTGTCGTGCCGATGTTCGCGCCGAAGACGATCCCGACGCCGCCCGCAAGCGAGATCAGCCCGGCGCTCAGAAACGAGATGGTGATGACCGACACGAGCGAACTGGACTGCAGCAGCGTGGTCGAGGCGACCCCGAAGAGCAGCGCCCGCGCCTTCGAACGCGTGGCCTTCTCGAGCCAGCGCTCGAGCATACCGCTTCCGGCCAGCTTGAAGCCATCCTCGAGCATGCGCATGCCGAAGAGGAAGACCGCGACGCCCGCCGCGATCACCTGCAGGTCGGGGCTGATCCAGAAGACCAGAAGCAGCCCGCCCAAGGCCGCGGGCAGGGAGTAGTTCCTCGTTCGCATCGCCAGCTCAGATCATCGTCGTCTATCAGGTATATGCCGCGTCGCCACGGATCTCCGGAATACCCGCACTCCCGGGATCGGCAAGCGATAATGCCAGGCCGCGACATGCCGGCAGACTTCCGCGCCGCGGTCCGGGCGGCAACTCGGGCACCCGGCGTCGCCTGTGGTCGGCGTCGCGGGACGAACCGGGGCGGACCCTCCGGCGCCGGCATGACCAGCGTGCCGGCAACCGGCGCGATGCGGCGGCCCTCAGGCCGGAGCCGGGCTCCCCGCCTTCTCGGCTTCCGCCACGTTGTTCCGCACGGCGATGAAGCTGTCCGGGGTCACCGAGATGCTGTCGATCCCGGCGCGCACGAGCAGCCGGGCGAACCCGGGATCGTTGCTCGGGGCCTGACCGCAAAGGCCGATCTTCCGGCCCGCCTTGCGCGCCTTGGCGATGACGGTCTCGATCATCCACAGCACCGCCGGGTCGCGTTCGCTGAAGAGGCCGGCCAGCGCCTCGGAATCCCGGTCGATGCCCAGCGTCAGCTGCGTGAGGTCGTTCGAGCCGATGGAAAAGCCGTCGAACCGCTCGGCAAACGCCTCGGCCTCGATCACGTTGGACGGGATCTCGCACATGACGTAGACCTGCAGCCCGTTCTCGCCGCGGCTAAGGCCGTTCTCGGCCATGACCTCGAGCACGCGGTCGGCTTCGCCCACGGTGCGGCAGAACGGGATCATCACGATCACGTTGGTGAACCCCATGGTCTCGCGCAGGTGCCGGATGGCGCGACACTCGAGCGCGAAGCCGTCCCGATAGGCGTCGGAATAGTAGCGCGACGCGCCGCGGAAGCCGATCATCGGGTTCTGTTCGTCGGGCTCGAAGCCCTTCCCGCCCAGCAGGTCTGCGTATTCGTTGGTCTTGAAGTCACTCATGCGGATGATCGCCGGGTTCGGATACCACGTCGCGGCAATCCGCGAGAGCCCGCGCGCCAGCGTCTCGACGAAGTAGTCGGTCCGGCAGTCGAACCCCCGCACGAGGCAGTCGATCTCGTCGCGGTCCGCGCCCGGCGCCAGCCTGTCGTAGCGGCTGAGCGCCAGCGGGTGGACCTTGACCTCGTTGCTGATCACGAACTCCATCCGTGCGAGACCGACCCCATCCACGGGCAACCGCCACCAGCGGGCCGCGGCCGAGGGGTTCGCGAGGTTGAGCATGACCTTGGTGCGGGTCTCGGGCACCTCGTCCAGCCGGGTTTCGCGGATGCTGAACTCTGCCTTGCCGGCATAGACCGCGCCCTCGTCGCCGCCGGCGCAGGACACCGTCACCTCCTGCCCGTCGTGCAGCAGGTGCGTGGCGTTGCCGGTGCCCACGATGGCAGGCACGCCCAGTTCCCGGCTGATGATGGCGGCGTGCGAGGTCCGCCCGCCGTGATCGGTGACGATGGCCGCGGCGCGCTTCATGATCGGCACCCAGTCCGGGTCGGTGGTCGAGGTCACCAGTACCGCGCCATCGACGAAACGGTCGATCTCCTCGGCGCTCTCGATCAGGCAGACCTCACCCGTCGCAACGGCGCTGCCGACGCTGAGGCCACCCAGAAGCTTCGCCCCCGTGGCGCCCAGCCGGTAGGTCCTGAAGGCATCCGCCTCCATGCGCGATTGCACCGTCTCGGGACGGGCCTGCACGATGTAGACCTGCCCGGTGTCGCCGTCCCGCGCCCACTCCATGTCCATCGGCTGCCCGTAGTGCTCTTCGATCACCACCGCACTGCGCGCCAGCTCGAGGATCTCGCCATCCGACAGCACGAAGCTCTCGCGCTCTGCCTTCGATGTCGGCACGTTGCGTGTCGGGGCGCCCTGCCCGCCCGCGTAGATCATCTTGATCTCCTTGGCGCCGAGCGCCTTGTGCAGGATCGGAACCAGCCCCTCGTCCGCGAGGAAGGGTTTGAAGACCTGGTACTCGTCCGGGCTCACCGTGCCCTGCACGACGTTCTCGCCAAGACCCCACGCGGCGTTGATCAGAACCACCTTGTCGAAGCCGCTTTCGGTGTCGATCGAGAACATCACCCCCGACCCGCCGATGTCGGACCGGACCATCAACTGTACCCCGACCGAAAGCGCCACATCGAGCTGACCGAAGCCCTTCAGCTTGCGATAGGTGATGGCGCGGTCGGTGAAGAGCGACGCGAAGCAGCGCCGGCAGGCCGACATCAGCGCCTCCTCGCCCCGGACGTTGAGGAACGTCTCCTGCTGCCCCGCGAAGCTTGCGTCCGGCAGGTCTTCGGCAGTGGCGGACGAGCGCACGGCGACCGAGGGCTCGTCCTGTCCGACCCGCGCGCCAAGGGTCCGGTAGGCCGCACGGATTTCCTGCTCGATGTCCTCGGGCCACGCGCCGCCGGTGATGGCCGCACGGATCTGCCGGCCGGCCTCGGCAAGCGTCAGCTGTCCGGCGTCCAGTCGTCCGAGGAGATCTCCAAGCAACGCGCCAAGATCATTGGAAGCGATGTAGCGGCGAAAGGTGTCGGCGGTGGTCGCGAAGCCCGGAGGCACCCTGACCCCCTTCTCGCCCAGCGACCGCACCATCTCTCCCAGCGATGCGTTCTTGCCGCCAACCGTGGCCATGTCGTCTCGCACGAGGTCCTCGAACCATCTGAGGACGCCCGTGCTCTCGCAGGTGCGCTTGTCCATTGGCATCTCCTCCCTTGCCATGGGCCAGCGTAGGGGAAGATCCGACCGCGGGCCTTGATTGTGGTCAATTCGAAGCCGACCCGGCGCGACTGCGCCCCCGTGCCCCCGGGGCCTGCGCCTAGAGATCTGGAAGTCGGCGCCCGAAGACGTGCAGACCCAGCTCGGCAACCCGCGCCAGCAGCGCCGCCGAGATGTTGGCGATTGTGAGCGGCACCACCACGACAAGCCCGTGCCCGTGCGGGTAGCCGGGGTTACGCGCCTTGAAGAACCGCACGTCGGAGCGGTCGCCGCGACGGTTCAGGGATTTCTCCGCGTCGGTCTCGATGGTCACCCAGCCGACGTCGCGGACGAAGGGATCGTGTTCCGAGACTGCCGGATCGTCGAAGGACTCGATGAGCTCCTGCGCGATCTGGCGCAGCCGGGGCGGGTCATCGCGGGAATGGTGGGGGAAGATCTGCGGGAAATACTTGCAGAACAGGTGGTAGCTCGAGGTGTGGACGAGAGTCCCGAGGTAATAGAACGGCGTGAACGGGTGCCGGAGCTTCACCTCCGCGGCACGCGCGATCCCGATCCCGTAGGTCATGCTGCGGCCCCGATACTCCGGGCGCAGCCCCGCTTCCGCACGCAGGACAAGGCTCTCGCGCCCGAGAACCTTGCGGCGGAAGAGATGAAGCGAGCAATAGCCGACGACCGCGCCGTTATCGTCGAGTAACAGCTGGATGCGCGTGTCCTCGGCGGCGGGCTCGACGACATGGGCACGGAAGTCCTCCGGAGTGCTGCCGTCGAAGATGCGGCTGTGCACCGCGTAGAGCTGCGCCGAAAGGGCTGCGATTTCGGGCTCGGACAGGCGCCCGGGGCACACGGTGCGGTGGCGGGCGATACGGGGCGCAAGATCGATGATGTCCTCGCGAATTGCCATGTGATCCCCCCTCCCATCTGCATCCGCGCCAGAGTGTCCACCCGAACTTCGGTGGATGTCCACGATCTCGATCAAAGACAACGGCCCGCCCGCGGGTCTAGCTGAAGCGCGCTTTGGGGGCGCTGTCACCCCCGAGTGTGACGTCGCATCAGATCGCGGGAGCGTTGATTTCGAGCGCGACGTGAACACCCCTTGGCAGTGGCCCGTCAGGCAAGACGAAACGTTGGTATGCGGTTGGGGAGGCCGGACCATGTGGAAGCGCTGCCGAACATCGCGGACGCGGGCATGACGCGCCCGAGGCTCATCGACGATCCGCGCGACCTGCTGAGGCATTTCCTCCGTCAGGGCTATCGGATCCTCGCGCCGCAGGAACGCGACGGTGTCATCGACCCTGCCCCGCTCACCGAGCCCGAAGCACTGCCGCGCGGTCGCGTGGACGATCAGGGGCCCGGGCACTACCGGCTGCGCGACGGCGATCCGGATCGCTGGTTCGACTACGTCGTCGGGCCTTCGGGCTGGAAGGCGTGGCTCTATCCCGCAAGACGCAAGCTCTGGTCGGCAGAGCGGACCGAAGACGGCCTCACCTTCCGCGATGCGACCACAGCATGGCCGAAGACGGTGCTCTTCGGCGTCCGCCCCTGCGAGCTTGCCGCCATTGCGCGCCAACGCCGGATCTTTGCCGAGGGCCCCTATGTCGATGCCGCCTTCGCCGAGCGGCTGGAGCGGAGCATCATCGTCGTGGTGCAATGCGCGCGCAGCGCCCCGACCTGCTTCTGCGCCTCAATGGACACCGGCCCGCGGGCGGTTGCCGGCTACGATCTGGCGCTGACCGAGCTCGCGTCAGATCACGGCGCCGCTTTCCTTGTCGAGAGCGCCTCGCAGGCCGGAGACGATGTTCTGCACACGCTCGGAGGCGCTACCGCGACGCCAGGGGACCATGCCGCGGCCCTCGACCAGTCGCGCGCCGCCGCCGCGCGCCAGACCCGGACGATGCCCGACGACATCGCCGGCGGACTGAAGCTCCGGCTCGAGTCTCCAGTCTGGGCCGACATCGCGTCGCGCTGCCTGACCTGCGGCAACTGCACCCTCGCCTGCCCCACCTGCTTCTGCTCGGATGTCGAGGAGGTCAGCGACCTGTCCGGAGACCACGCCGAACGCTGGCAGCTCTGGGACAGCTGCTTCAACCCCGATTTCAGCTTCATCCATGGCGGCCCCGTCCGCAGCAGCCCCGCGGCCCGCTACCGGCAGTGGATGACCCACAAGCTGTCCTACTGGCACGACCAGTTCGGCAGTTCCGGATGCGTCGGTTGCGGCCGCTGCATCACCTGGTGCCCGGTGGGGATCGACCTCGTGGCCGAAGCGGACCGGCTGATGGCAGAAGGGACGGACTGACCGATGGCGCATCAGACGATCAGGGACATTCTCGCCGACCACCCGGCCTTCCTCGGGTTCGACGGGGCGGCGCTCGATCTCATCGCGGGCTGTGGCCGCAACATGCGCTACAGGGCCGGTGAGCTGCTGTTTCGCGAAGGCGATGCGGCCGAGACCGTGGTGATCCTCAGGCACGGCGATGCCGCCATCGAACTCGCCGCGCCGGGCCGCGGAACGCTCAGGGTCGAGTCGCTGCATCCCGGCGATATCGTGGACTGGTCCTGGCTGCTGCCGCCCTGCCGTGCCATGTCGGATGCCCGCGCCGTCACCGATGTCGCCGCCATCGCGCTAGATGCCCGGTGCGTGCTCGACAAATGCGACGAGCACACCGAGCTCGGCTACCGGCTGTTCAGGCTCTGGCTCCCGCACCTTGCCCGACGCGTCCGGATGCAGCGGCTGCAGCTGCTTGATCTCTACGGCGCCCATGCCCGCTGAGGTCGCGCTCTCCGTGCCCATGCGGCCACAGCCCTACCGGGTGACCGAGGTCCTGCGCGAGCTCGACGACGTCGTCACCCTGCGACTTGCCGCCGAGGACCGCGCACCGCTGCCGTTCCGGCCCGGGCAGTTCAACATGCTCTACGCCTTCGCCATAGGAGAGATCCCGATCTCGATCTCGGGCGATCCGTCGCGGCCCGACGAATTGCTGCACACGGTGCGACGGGTCGGCGCCGTCTCCTCGGCGCTTGCGCAGCTCGAACGGGGAGCGGTGCTGGGGCTGCGAGGCCCCTTCGGCTCGCACTGGCCGGTGGAGACCGAACGCGGCCGGCACCTGCTCTTCGTCGCGGGCGGTCTCGGCCTTGCGCCCCTGCGACCCGCGATCTGCCGCGCCCTGGCGCGCCGGGCCGACTACGCCGGCATCACGCTGGTCCTTGGCGCCCGGTCACCGCGAGAGATCCTCTACGCATGGCAGCTCGCGGGCTGGGCCGCCGCAGGGGCGATGAAGATCCATGTCTGCGTCGATCATGCCGGGCCCGAATGGGGCGGCCCGGTCGGTGTCGTCACCTCGCAGTTCCCACGCGCACTCGACGGCGTCGCGCCGGACCGGGTGTCGGCCTTCCTCTGCGGGCCCGAAATCATGATGCGCCACGGCTGCGGCGACCTCGAGCATCTGGGCATTCACCCGGATCGCATGTGGATCTCGATGGAGCGGAACATGAAATGCGCCACGGGACTCTGCGGTCACTGCCAGTTCGGCGCGGATTTCGTCTGCCGCGACGGCCCGGTCTTCCGCTACGACCGGGTGCGCCGCCCCCTCGGGATCAGGGAGGTATGACCATGACCCGCCCGAAACTCGCGGTCTGGAAATTCGCGTCCTGCGACGGCTGCCAGCTCTCTATTCTCGATTGCGAGGACGAGCTTCTTGCCATCGCGGACCGGATCGACATCGCCTATTTCCCCGAGGCTTCCAGCCGGATGGCGCCGGGGCCCTACGACCTCTCGCTCGTGGAGGGCTCGATCACGACCGCCGATGACGTGGCCCGCATCAAGGACATCCGCGACCAGTCCCGGACCCTCGTCGCGATCGGGGCCTGCGCCACGGCGGGCGGCATCCAGGCGCTGCGCAACACCGCCGACGTGGCGGAGTGGACCCGGCTCGTCTATCCGCGCCCGGAGTATATCGAGACGCTCGCCACCTCGACCGCCATCGCCGACCACGTGCGGGTCGACCTCGAGCTGCACGGCTGCCCGGTGTCGAAGGCGCAGCTTGTCGAACTGGTCACCGCCGTGCTGGCCGGACGCCGACCGCAGATCCCCAGCGCGGTGCAATGCGTCGAATGCAAGCGCCACGGCACGCCCTGCGTGATGGTCTCGCACGGCACCCCCTGTCTCGGCCCGGTGACCCGGGCGGGGTGCGGCAACCTCTGCCCGTCGGTCGGGCGCGGCTGCTACGGCTGCTTCGGCCCCGTCGAGGGGGCGAACACTGACGCGCTCGCAGCGCAGTTCCGCAGGCTGGGGCTTCCGGAGGCCGCACGACGCGCGCTCTACGGTGGGGTCACCTGCGCGGCCCCCGCCTTTGCCGCGGCGAGAGGCCGCCATGACTGAGCGCACGATCAAACTCGACCTTCTGGCGCGCGTCGAGGGTGAAGGGGCGCTCTACGTGAAGCTGCGCGGCGAAAAGATCGAAACGCTCGAGTTCCGGATCTTCGAGCCGCCGCGTTTCTTCGAGGCCCTGCTGCGGGGACGGCCCGCGACCGATGCGCCGGACATCACCTCGCGGATCTGCGGCATCTGCCCGGTGGCCTATGTCATGAGCGCGAGCCAGGCCGTCGAGCAGGCGCTCGGCATCGCGATCCCCCCCGAAATCCGCGCCCTGCGGCGGCTGATCTACTGCGGCGAGTGGATCCAGAGCCACGTTCTGCACGCGGCGATGCTGCATGCGCCGGACTTCCTGGGCCTGCCCGATGCGATGGAGATCGCCCGGGCCGAGCCCGATCTCGTGCGCACGGCGCTACGCCTGAAGAAACTCGGAAACACCCTGATGGAGGTCATCGGCGGCCGCGCCGTTCATCCGGTCAACACACGGGTCGGCGGCTTCTACCGTGCGCCCGATGCGGACCGGATCGCGGCGTTGGTGCCAGAGCTCGAATGGGGCGCCGGGGCCGCCCGCGACATGGCGCTTGCCTTTTCGCGCTTCGAGTATCCCGACGACGCGGCCGACTACACCTTCGTGTCGCTGGTGAACCCCGACGAATACCCGATCCTCGAGGGCCGCATCGGCTCCAACCGGGGGCTCGACATCGGCATCGACGCCTTTTCCGGCTCCGTCCGGGAAAGCCAGGTCGCCCACTCGAACGCGCTGCACGCCCATCTGGCCGACGGGACGCCCTACATGGTCGGCCCGCTGGCGCGCTACGCCAACAATCACGACCGGCTGCCCGAGGCCTGCCGCCGGACCGCGCACGAGGCAGGGCTGGGCCCGGTGGAAAGAAACCCCTTCAAGTCCATCCTCGTGCGCATGATCGAGGTCCAGTTCGCGTGTCTTGAAGCCCTCCGACTGGTCCGGTCCTACGTGGAACCCGCCCCGGCCTGCGTCGAGGCACCGCCGCGCGCGGGCGAGGGCTTCGGCTGTACCGAGGCGCCGCGCGGGATCTGCCATCACAGCTACGTCCTCGACGACGATGGCACGCTCGTATCAGCCAGCATCGTGCCGCCCACCTCGCAGAACCAGCCGCAGATCGAGGCGGACCTCGCGCGCGTTGTCCTGAGTTCGCTGGATCTGGACGACGACGCGCTCCGGCAGCGCTGCGAGCGGGCGATCCGGAACTACGATCCCTGCATTTCCTGCGCGACCCATTTCCTGAAGCTCACGGTGGTCCGTGCCTGACCCGCGCCCCGCCTTTTCGCTGTTCATCGGGGTGGGCCACCCGTTCCGCCGCGACGACGCGGTCGGGCCATGGCTGGCGGAGAGGCTGGCGCTGGCCGGGTGCCGCGCGCTTGCGCACACCGGCGACGGGGCGGACCTCGTGGGGCGCTTCGGGATGGCCAATGACATCCTCATCGCGGATGCCACGCAGAGCGGCGCCCCGCCCGGACACATCCGCATGATCGACGCGCGCGCCGCCCCCCTGCCCGACCGGACCTTCCGCAACTCCACCCACGAGCTCGGGCTCGCCTTCGCGGTCGAGACCGCACGGGCGCTTGGTCTCCTCCCCCGTTCGCTCTGGGTTTTGGGGATCGAGGGGCAGGACTTCGGCTTCGGCGAAACCCTGTCGCCTGCGGTTGCCCGCGCTGCGGAGGCTCGGGTCGAATGGCTGCTGGATCGCCACGACGGGCCGGCTCGGGGCTGGCAGCCCCCACCGGGATCGCGCCCCGGAAAGAAGTCGCCCTGAGATGAGCCCGCCTCCTGCTCCGGCAAGGCAATTTCACCTTATCGTCAGAGTCCGACCGGCCGGCATCCGGTCTGCGACCTCGGGAGCGGCCAGCGGGCGCCAGGGTGCGGCTCGTTTCAGTCGAAACCCGCGCCGCGTCACCCCGACCGACCGCGCTCCGCGACCGATCTTCGCAAGGACGGCAAGACGCATTGCGCCGATGGGCCCATAGCGCCAATGCTGGCGCTGGCCGGTCCGGCGAGGGGCCAGACCACAGCCACACCTTGCCAGAGGGGACGGCTCCCGGAGGGACAGAAGACATGGCAGACCGCGACGACAGCGTGCCGTTTCATGCGCTCGGGCACCGGCAGGTGCTCGATGGGTTGCGCACCTCCGCGGAGGGGCTGAGCCACGCGGATGCGCAGCTTCGTCTTGCCGAGCATGGGCCGAACCAGCTTCCCGAGCCCGCCGGGCGCCCGGCGCTGGTCCGGTTTCTCCTTCAGTTCCGGAATGTGCTGATCTACGTGCTGATCGGGTCCGCGGTGATCACCGCCGCCCTGCAGCACTGGGTGGATACCGGCGTCATCCTCGCGGTGGTCCTGATCAATGGCGTGATCGGTTTCGTGCAGGAGGGACGCGCGGAACAGGCAATGCTCGCGATCCGGGGCATGCTGGCGCCGCAGTGCTCGGTCCTGAGGGATGGGCGGCGTCGCAGCATTGACGCCGCAGAGCTGGTTCCCGGCGACATCGTGCTTGTCGAAGCCGGAGACCGCGTTCCCGCCGACCTCCGGCTGATCGAGGCCCGCGCGCTCAAGGCAGAGGAAGCCATCCTGACGGGCGAGTCCATCCCGGTCGACAAGGCCATTGCAGCGGTTGCCGCGGCAAGCCCCCTCGGGGATCGCAGCTGCGTGCTGTTCTCGGGAACGATGGTCGTCGCGGGCACCGGCCGTGGCGTGGTCGTCGCCACCGGCAGCGCCACGCAGATCGGCCAGATCAGCGGGCTGCTGTCGCAGGTCGAGACGGTGAAGACCCCCCTGCTGACCCAGATGGACCACTTCGCGCGCCTTCTCACGGGGATCATCCTGATCGTTGCCGCGACGCTCCTCGCCTACGGCTACCTCGTGCGGCATCTGGTGTTCTCCGACCTCTTCATGGCGGTGGTCGGCCTCTCGGTGGCCGCGATCCCAGAAGGGCTCCCGGCGGTGCTGACGATCACGCTCGCGGTCGGGGTCCAGCAGATGGCCCGGCGCAACGCCATCGTCCGTCGCCTTCCCGCCATCGAGACCATAGGCTCGGTCTCGGTGATCTGCACCGACAAGACCGGCACGCTGACCCGCAACGAGATGATGGTGGCGCGCCTCGCGGCGGCAGATCGCGTCTACACGGTCAGTGGGCGCGGATACGCCCCAGACGGCAGCATCCATCGGTCCGATGCCGAAATGGGACCGCAGGACGACGCCCTGCTGACGGCTTTCGCCCAGGCCACCTGGCTCTGCAACGACGCCCTCCTGCATGCGCACGGGGACGGCTGGCAGGTCGAGGGCGACCCGATGGAGGGCGCCCTCATGGCGCTGGCGGGCAAGATCACCGGCGACGGCCCCGCCCCCCTGCGCCAGTGGAGCCGGACCGACACGATCCCGTTCGATGCCGCGCATCGCTACATGGCCACGCTGCACCACGACCACGAGGGGCACAGCCGCATCCACGTGAAGGGTGCCCCGGAGGCGATCCTGCCGCTGTGCCGAGACCAGCTTGCACCGGATGGCGCACCGGCGCCGCTCGATGCCGGTCGCTGGCACGACACGGTGGAACGGTTCGCCGGGGACGGGCTGCGCGTGCTGGCGGTGGCAATGCGCGTGGCGCCGCCGGGGCAGACCGTGCTTGAAGCCTCGGACCTGCCCGGAGAGCTGACCCTGATCGGTCTGGTTGGCCTGATCGACCCGCCACGCCCCGAAGCGATCGAGGCCGTGGCGGACTGCCATGCGGCGGGGATCCGGGTGAAGATGATCACCGGCGACCATGCCGCCACCGCCCGCTCCATCGCCCGGGAGATCGGACTGAGGAACGTGCAGCAGGTTCTCACCGGCGCGGATGTCGAGGCCATGGGGGAAGACGCCCTCGCCGACGCGGCGCAGGACACGGACATCTTCGCCCGGACCTCGCCCGCTCACAAGCTGCGGCTGGTAACGGCGCTGCAGTCCCGCGGTCTCACCGTCGCCATGACCGGTGACGGCGTCAACGATGCACCGGCGCTCAAGCGCGCGGATGCGGGCATCGCGATGGGCCTGAAGGGAAGCGCTGCCGCGAGGGAAGCCGCGGCCTTCGTTCTGGCGGATGACAACTTCGCCTCGATCGCCACCGCCGTGCGCGAGGGGCGGACCGTCTTCGACAACATCAAGAAGGTGATCAGCTGGACCCTCCCGACCAGCACCGGCGAGGCCATGACCATCGTCGTGGCACTCTTCGCCGCGATGCCCCTGCCCATCACCGCAGTCCAGATCCTCTGGATCAACCTGATCACCGCCGCGACGCTCGGACTGGCCCTCGCGTTCGAGCCGGCCGAACCGGGCACCATGCGGCGGGCCCCCCGCCCCCGGAGCCAGCCGCTTCTGACCGGAGAGCTGGTCTGGCACATCGCCCTCGTCTCGTGCCTGTTCCTCGTGGCCGTGTTCGGAATGTACTTCCACGCCATCGCGCAGGGCCATTCCACCAACCTTGCGCAGACGATCGCGATGAACACGATGGTCGTTCTGGAGATCTTTCACCTCTTCTTCATCCGCAACATCCACGGCACCTCGATCACCTGGGCGGCCGCGCGCGGCACGCCGGTCGTCTGGGCCTGCGTCCTGATCGTGACCGCCGCGCAATGCGCGATCACGTACCTGCCCACCCTCCAGGGGATCTTCAAGACGGCCTCCGTGCCGATCGCGGACGGCGTCCTCATCATCGCAGTGGGCGTGGTCTTCTTCGGACTGATCGAGCTTGAGAAACGGATCCGGTTGTCTTTCCGCGCCTCACATCGGCACCCATCGGAGCGGGATCAGGGCGCACACTGAAAGCCCGTCGGGCATGGTGCTCGGCACGTGAGATCGCTGTTTTCCGAGCTGGGTCTTGGTGACAGGCTGGTCGGGGCTGGCACGGCACGGTCGTCCTGGCCAACCCCGGCGAAGAGCGGACTCCGGCGGCTTGGACCGAGCTGCCCGAGCGCCACCACCACGCACGCCGTCAGAGCAGCATTACAGCGATCCACTGCCCGGGGGCAGGGCATTGCGCGGCTGTGTCCCGAGAGGGGCCGGGTTTCGGGCGCAAGCGCGCAGCCGGGCCCCCGCGCAGGCCATGATCTCGCGCGAGGTCTCGTGCAGGCGTCGGCGGCGACGGGTTCGGGTGACACCCTCGCAACGCCGCCTTGGCCAGCAGATCGAAGACAAGATGGACCGACACCGGGGCCTCTGGCCGGGCTCGGTCGGGATCAAGCCCAGCCGAGCGCCGGGCGCCTGCGCTGAGGCGCCCTGCCGGGCACGGACATCTCGGCGACGGCAGGGCGGCAGGTCATTCGCCGCCGGGTGTCGGCATCCCCACTCCCCGTCCCAAGGCGCTCATGAGGCCCAGAGGTCATTCAGCCTCCCTCACCGAAAAGCTGCGCGTCGGAAATTTCGAGGCGCGCGACGAGCAGGCTGCAGTTCAGGCTGTCGCAAAGCGCGGTCGTGACCGATCCTCGCAGCCACCGCGCCATGGCCCCCTGCTTGTGATGCCCGACCACGACGAGATCGGCCCCGATCTCGTGCGCCACGGCCGTGATGCGCTCCACGGCGAGACCCCGCTCGAGGCGGGTTTCATGGGGAAGTCCCATCCGGAGCAGGCGCGCGGCGCCTTCCTCGAGAACGTCCCGGACCTCGTCCGTCGTGTCCGGGCCCATATAGACCGTGCTCGCATCGCCCACGTAGATCTCGGATGCGTGTTCCACGACGGCCAAAAGCACGACACGCGCGCCGCATTCCCGGGCGAGCTTCGCCCCTTCGCGCAACGCCAGCCGCCCCTCGAGGGATCCGTCATATGCCAACAGGATCGTGCTATACATGGTTGCCTCCGCTCATATTTTCCCGCTTCCCGCTCCACGATACGCCTGCGAGCGCCTTCGAACAATCGCAGCGTCTGAAGATGTGGAGGCGCCTCATCTGCCGAGCGCGCAGCAAACCCATGATGGGCATCTGCCTGACCCGCTAAAACGCAATCGCCTGAAAGAAAAAGGGCGGCCCCCGAAGGCGCCGCCCCGCAAAAGCGATCCAGGCTGCGCAGCTTACCAGGAGGTCAGAACGGTGCCGTGGTACTTCTCTTCGATGAACGCCTTGATCTCGGGGCTGTGGTAGGCATCGATCAGCGGCTGCACCCAGTCCTGCCCCTCGTCGCCTTCACGCACCACGATGATGTTCACGTAAGGGTTGTCGGCGCTTTCCATGGCGATGGAATCTTCCTTCGGGTTCAGACCCGAGGCGATCGCGTAGTTGGTGTTGATCAGCGCCGCGTCGAGGTCGGCGAGCGAGCGCGGGAGCTGCGCGGCGTCGAGCTCGCGGAAGCGCATGTCCCTGGGGTTCTCGACCACGTCGAGGACGGTGGGGACAAGACCGGTGCCCTCGGCCAGCTTGATCAGCCCCAGTTGCTGCAGCACCAGCAGCGCGCGGCCGCCGTTGGTGGGGTCGTTCGGGATGCCCATGGAGCCGGCCTCGGGGAAGTCGTCCATCGCGGTGATCTTATCGGAATAGACGCCCATCGGGGTGGTGATCGTGGTCGCGATCGGCACCAGCGCGAAGCCGCGGTCCCTAATCTGGTTGTCGAGGTAGGGCTCGTGCTGGAACGAGTTGGCCTCGATGTCGCCATCGGCCAGCGCCTGGTTCGGCACGACGTAATCCGAGAATTCGACCACGTCGATGTTCAGGCCCATGGGCTCGGCGATCTTGGCCACCTCTTCCATGATCTCGGCATGCTCGCCGGGGGAGACACCGACCTTGATGTCGGCAGCGGTCGCGGCACCGGCCATCAGGGCCAGCGCGGAGACGAGGGGAATCATACGCTTCATGGGATTTCTCCTTCCATCTGCGTTCTTATTGTTGGTTCAGCGGCCGCGGTTGCGCGGCGCGCGCTTGTCGACAAACCGTGCCAGCCCCTCGCCCAGGGACTGCGCGAGCTGGACCAGCACGATGAGGATGACGACGACCGCCAGCATTACCTCGGGCATGAAGCGCTGGTAGCCGTAGCGAATGCCGAGATCGCCCAGACCCTCGCCGCCCACGGCGCCCACCATGGCCGAGTAGCCGATCAGGCTGACCACGGCGAGCGTGAGCCCCAGCGCAATGCCGGGCAGGGCCTCGGGGATCAGCACCTTGCGGATGATCTGCAGCGGCGTCGCGCCCATGGCGCGGGCGGCCTCGATCAGGCCGCTGTCGACCTCGCGGATGGCATTCTCGACCAGCCGCGCGATGAAGGGCACGGCGGCGATGGTCAGCGGCACGATGGCGGCGGTGGTCCCGATGGAGGTGCCCGCGACAAGCCGGGTGAAGGGGATGATCGCCACCACGAGGATGATGAAGGGCACCGAGCGCGTGGCGTTGACCACCAGCCCCAGCACCTTGTTCACCGCGGGCGAGGACAGCAGCTCGCCCCGCTGCGACACGGCGAGGTAGGTGCCCAGCGGCAGGCCCAGCAGGGTGCCGAGCGCGCCGGAGACGGCGACCATGTAGAGCGTCTGCAGGGTCGCTTCGAGAAGCATGTTGATGAGGTTAGCCGACATAGCCGAGGACCTCCGTGAGCAGTTCGTGGCGTTCAAGGTAGGCGCGGGCCTCGGCGGCGCGCTCGGCCTCGACCGAGACCAGCAGGTTGCCGAACGGATGCGCGCCGATCTCCTCGATGGCACCGGCCAGGATGTTGACGGCGATCCCCAGCTCCGAGGTCAGCCTCGCGAGCATCGGGTCGGTGGCATGGCGCCCGGCAAAGGTGATGCGGATCACCTCCTGCGACGGCCCCTGCGGCCGCTCGGCCTGAAGCCGGCCCGCGATGAAGCTCGGCAGGGTGATGCCGGTGATCCCCGACAGGAACGACCGCGTCGTCGGGTGCGTGGGATCGGCGAAGACATCGTAGGTCGGCCCCGCCTCGACGATGCGCCCGCCGTCGATCACCGCCACGTGGCTGGCGATGTCGCGCACGACCGCCATCTCGTGGGTGATCAGCAGGATCGTGAGGCCCAGATCGCGGTTGATGTCGGCAAGCAGCTTCAGCACCGTCTGGGTGGTCTCGGGGTCGAGCGCCGAGGTCGCCTCGTCCGACAGCAGCACCTTGGGCTGGGTGGCGAGCGCCCGGGCGATGCCCACGCGCTGCTTCTGCCCGCCCGAGAGCTCCGCCGGGTAGCGGCGGCTGAGCGCCTCGAGGCCCACCCGCGCGATCAGGTCGTCGACGCGGCGCTTGATCTCGGCCGAGGGCACGCCTGCGATTTCGAGCGGCAGGGCCACGTTGCCGTAGACCGTACGCGAGCTCAACAGGTTGAAATGCTGGAAAATCATGCCGACGTCGCGCCGGATCCGGCGCAGCTCGGCGGCACCTGCACGGCCGACGTCATGGCCGGCGACGGTCACCGTGCCGGAGGTCGGCTGCTCGAGCCCGTTGACCATGCGAAGGAGCGTCGACTTGCCCGCGCCGGAGCGCCCGATGATCCCGGTGATCGTGCCCGCCGGCACGTCGAGATTGACGCCCTCGAGCGCCATGACCTGGCCGGAGCCCTTCTTGTCGAAGGACTTTCCCAGGTTCTGGAAGGTGATCGCGGCACCTGATGTCTGTCTGTCGGCCATCCAAGCCTCTCGTCTGCACCCATGTCCTCCGTCCGGCGCGATAGACCGGATCTGCTTCTGGAGCGCAAGACCAGGGACCGCACAATCGCTGTGCCCTCAGAGCGGGTTTGCCCGATCTCCGGGCGGTTCCTCGACCGAGCTGCGGCCTCCCGAAGCCACCCAGCGGCAGGTGGCGTGTCCGTGGCGACCCGAGCGTCACATCCCGGCCCCTCGCGCCTTTGGGACCGGGCGTTACGGGCGCGTGCCCCGTGTTCGCTTCAACCGGCCCCTGCGACGCTGGAGCTTTCGGACAGGGATCACCCGCGATCCTGCGCCCCGTCCGGTCGCATGAAATTGAGCACAGCAATCTGGCGGCGTCAGGCCCCCTCGGACGGGACGCGACCCCGACCTTGCCCTCGGCGGCTCGTCTCTTGGGCATGTCAGCGCACCTCTCTTTCCCGACATGCCCCCGACAGCTTGCAGGCCCCTCCGGGCTGTCTCCCGGGTCAGTACCCGGCGATGACACCGGGAACGTCGGCCTCGTCGGGGAAGAGGCAGTCGAAACCCGTCAGGCCGGTGGCCTGCCCTCCGGGGCCCACGTGGATCGAGGGCATCCCGAGCCGCCGGGCGCCGGCGATGTCGGTGTCGGGGTTGTCCCCGATCATCACCGCCGCTTCGGGCGCGACCGGGCCCAGTGCCACCCGGAAGAGATGCGCCGAGGGTTTGCCCGCCACGCAGCTCCGGGCCTGCGGGACGCAGGCTTCGAGCAGGGCGAGCAAGGCGCCGGTCTCGATCACCGGGCCGTCCTCGCCGGGATGGGTAAGATCGGGGTTGGCGACGATCAGCGGCAGCCCCCGCGCGAGCAGCGGCATCGCCGCCTCGAGCTGGGACCGGCTTGCGTCGCGGCAGAGCACCACCGCCTCGGGCGTGGCGGCCAGCGGGTCGAGCCCAAGCGCCCGGGCACGCGCCTGCATCGCCGCGCCCGCGAGCAGCAGCAGCCGTCCCGACGGCACGCGCCGCTGCGCCATCCCCAGAGCCGCCTCGCCCGCCAGCACGATCCGCCCGGCCGGGAGCATCAGCCCCAGCCCCGCCAGCCGCCGGGACAGGGTCTCGGCGGTGTCGGTCGAGTTGTTGCTGACGATGACCAGCCGCTCGGCATGGCGCCGCACGAAACCCGCGACGCCCGGCAGCACGCGGGCGCCGGACACGAGGCAGCCGTCGAGATCGCAGAGGATCCGCTGCGCCCCGTCCAGAAGGCCCCGCGCCCGGGCGATGCGCGCCTCGAGCGGCAGGACCGCGCCGGAAAGCCCGTCACTCATAGATCGGCGAAGCCCGGGTGGCGCATCGAGGTGGCGTAGCCCTCGCCGAATTCGCCCTCGGGTGCGTTCAGCGGGAAGCGCGGCGCGCGGCTTGCGAACTCGTGCAGGTGGACGGTGACGCAATCCTCGTCCGCCAGCACCACGCCATAGGCGGGCTCGGCGAGATCGCCGGGGATTGCGGACTCGTCCGCCTCGAGATCCAGTGCCACCTGGTGGTTGAGGCCGCGCATACAGGAGTAGGAGATGCCGCGCCAGTTGCCGAAGATCGCCCGGTGGACGTGGCCGAAGAACAAGTGCCGGATGCGGTCGCGATGCGGGGCGACGACCTCCCAGAAGGCCGCGTGGTCGTGCATCATGATCGCGTCCATCGACCTGATGCCATGCCGGAACGGCGGGTGGTGCATGAAGAGGAACACCGGGCCCGGCGTCTCTTCGAGCTGCCGCTTCAGCCAGGCCAGCCGCTTGTCGCAATAGCCGCCCGCGTGGGTGCCGGGCATCTTGGTGGCGAGGAAGAGACAGGTGCCCTGCGGCGTCTCGCGGCGCGACTGCACGAAGCCATTCTCGTCGCGCGCCACGTCGGGGAAGCGCCCGGCAAAAGCGGCAGTGTCGTCGTGGTTGCCCACCATCAGCACCAGCGGCATCGAGAGCCGCCGGATCTGCGCCTCGAAGGCGGCATAGGCATCGGCGTCGCCCCAGTGTGTCAGATCGCCGGTCACCACGGTGAAGGCAGCGTCGCCATGCTCGGCGTTGATGCTGTCGACGGCCAGCGCCAGACGGCGGGCCGGGTTGGCGCCGTAGAGTGTCCGGTTGCCGCCGATGACATGGGTGTCGGTCAGATGGATGAATTTCATGCGGGGGGCCTGCGTCTTCGGGTAAGGGGCAATGGGTGGGGGCGGCACGCACGGCGCCGCCCCCGGTTGTTGGAGGCGCGGATCAGCTGCGCGGCAGCAGGTCCTCGATTTCTTCGGTCAGCTCTTCCTGCAGCTCTTCCATGTCCTGAGCGTCGCCGGTGACGATGCGCTCGAGGCCGTCGTAGATCACCTGGGTGATGGCGAGCCCGTTGTCGCCCGGGTAGGCCTGCCAGTCACGCAGCAGCGGCAGCTGCTCGACCGCGGTCGCCTTCTGCGGGTTCTGCTCGTAGAAATCCACGAGGATGATGTCGTTGGCGGCACGGTTGGGCGGCATGTAGCCGGTGGTACGCGCCACTTCCGCAGCCCCCTCGCCCGAGGTGATGAACTTCAGCCACTGCCACGCGGCCTCGCGCACCGCCGGGTCCTCGGAGGTCGAGGTCATCACCGCGGCGTTGCCACCGGCGGGCAGGCCGTCGGGTGTGCCGTCGATACCCGGGTAGGCGCCCGTCTCGAAGTCGAAATCCGCCTTGATGGTCATCATCCGGCCGACGTTCGAGGTCGAGGTATACATCAGCGGCAGCTCGCCCGCGGCGAAGGCCGAGACCGCCTCGTCGCCGGTCAGGTTGCGCATGTTGCAGCCGTCGACGATGTGCTTGACCGTCTCGAGCGTCTTCAGCGCCTCGGGGCTGTCCATGTTGATGCGGCCGTCCTCGACAGGGGCCTTACCCTGGGTCCACATCAGCGCCTGGAAGAACCAGTTGCCGGTGATCGCCCAGTCCCAGTAGATCGGGTTCTCGACGCCGTTGTCGATCAGCGTCTGGCAGGTCTCGACGACCTCGTCCCAGGTGGTGGGCAGGGTCTCGACCCCGGCCGCGGCCAACGTGTCCATGTTGTAGTAGCCGACCGGCAGCGACACCGAGAACGGCAGGCCGTAGACCTCGCCGTCGAAGGTCGAGAGCGACAGCATCGCCTCGTGGTAGCCGTCCTTCTGGAAATCGGCCTCCCCGGCGATGAACGGCTCGAGCGACTGCGCGATGCCGCGATCGACGAGGATCTGCTGACGGTTCAGGCCCTGCATGGTGACGTCGGGCAGATCGCCCGAGACGGCCTCGCGCAGGATGGTGTTCGAGGCATCCTCGTATTCCTCGTAGGAGGCGCGGATGTTGATGTCGATGTTCGGGTGCGCCGCCTTGAAGGCCGGCATGATCGCCTCGTAGGTCACGTCGAAGAGCGACGAGTAGGGGTAGACGAAGTCGATGGTGACGCTGTCCTGCGCGAGCGCGGGAAGCGACGAGGTGGCCAGAAGAACGGCACCGAGCGAGAGCTGTTTCATGGAAGTCTCCGGGGGTCTGGGGATCGGGGTGTCGGGAGGGTGTCGCCGGGCCGGGAGGCCCGGCGCGCGGGTTGCGAAAGGGTTCGTGAGTGGTGCGGGGCCTGCGCCCCGTTGGCGGTCACTTCATGCCCGAGAGGGTAATGCCCTCGATGAAGCGACGTTGGGCCAGCATGAAGGCGGCGATCAGCGGCACGACAATCACCGTCGCCGTCGCCATCATGGGGCCGTAGAGGTTGCCGTCGGCTCCGGCCTGGAACTCGCGCAGGCCGAGCGGCGGGGTGAAGAGGCTGCGGTCGCCGGTGACGACGATGCGCGGCCAGAAGTAGTCGTTCCAGTGCGCCACGACCGAGAAGATGGCAAAGGCCATGAGCGCCGGGATCGCGGTCGGCAGCATCACCCGCCAGACGATGGCGAACTCGCTCATGCCATCCATGCGCGCCGCGTCCACGAGGTCGTCGGGCACCGTCATGAAGAACTGGCGCATCAGGAAGATGCCGAAGGCCGAAACGATCCACGGCACCACCAGCGCGGCGTAGGTGTTGGTCAGCCCGATCCTGGCGAGCCCGAGGTAGAGCGGCAGCGCGATGGCGTGCACCGGGATCAGCAGGCAGAAGAGCACCAGCCCGAACACCGCCTCGCGGCCCCAGAACTTCAGCTTCGAAAGCGCATAGGCCGCGGGCAGCGCGATCACCATCTGCAGCAGGAAGATCGACGCGGTCACGATCACCCCGTTCAGCAGGTAGCGCATGAGCGGCGCGTCCTGGAAGGCCGAGCGATAGTTGAAGACCACCGGGCGCAGCTCGCAGGCGTCGTTGGCCTCCTCGGTCAGAGTGGCGAGGATGGCGCCGTCGTCGCGGCGCGGGAAGCGGTCGCGGGCGGCCTCGACGTCGGCCCGGCGCGGGGCGCTGCGCAGGGCGCATTTCGGGTCGACCATCATCTCCTGCGCACCGAAGAGTCCGCCGGTTCCGCGCTCGATCTCGGCGGGTGATTTCAGCGAGTAGCTCAGCATCACGAGGAACGGCGCCAGCACCACCACGGCACCGATCAGCAGGATCAGGTGCCGGATGATCAGGGAGGGCGAGAAGCGGGTCATGCGTAATGCACCTTCCGTTCGGTGAACCAACGCTGGATCAGCGTCAGGATCATGACAAAGACCAGGAACAGCACGGTGATCGCGGCGCCGAGCCCGACGAGGTTCTGGGTCACGCCCTTCTCGTAGATGGCGAACATCATCACGTAGGCCGACTTGCCGGGCCCGCCGCCGGGCGAGAACAGCGCCTCGACCGTGTCGAAGGCCTGAAAGGCACGGATGCAGGTGATGGTGACGACGAAGACCGTGGTCGGGCCGAGCGCCGGCCATGTCACCAGCCGGAACCGCTCCCAGCCTGAGCGGGCGCCGTCCATCTCGGCGGCGGCATAGAGGTCGCGCGACACGCCGGTGAGGCCCGCGAGGTAGAGCACCATGTTGAAGCCGAAGCCCTGCCAGATGCCGATGAAGCAGACCACCCAGATGGCGTAGTCGCGGTCACCGAGCCAGAGCGGGGTGCCCTCGGAACAGACGCGGCCGAACCACGTGCTTTCCGGTGCCAGCCCGAGGAAGGAAAGGCTGAAAAGGCCTTCCAGTGCGGGTTGCGCGCAGACCCACTCCAGCCCGCGGTTCACCACCCCGATCGAGGGGTGCAGCATCAGTTGCCAGACGATGGTCATGGCCAGCAGCGTCGCCATCACCGGCAGGAAGTAGATCGCCTTGTAGACCCCTGCCCCGCGGCTCAGCGACTGGATCAGCAGCGCGGCCCCCAGCCCGAGCCCGACCGAGAGCGGCACCACCGTCAGCACGTAGGTGAGGGTGGCGCCCAGCATCTTGGCATAGGTCGAGCGGGTGAAGATGCGCTGGTAATTCTCGAGCCCGACCCAGTTGAAGCCCGGATTGCCGAGCGCGTAGTCGGTGAAGCTCAGCACCACGGCCAGCAGCACCGGCGCGATCAGGATGGTCAGCATCAGCGCCAGCGCGGGCGCGCTCATCAGCCAGCCCGCCCCGGCCTGACGGCGGTCGGCATCGACCGCCCGGCGCCGTCGCGGCGGGTCGATGGGAAGCGTGTCGGTCGCGGTCATGCCCACGCCTCGCGAACGGCGGGCGCGGTTGCCACCACGCGGCGCAGGCGCCGGCCCTCGGCGTCGAAGAGCATGGCGCGGGCGGGATCGACCCGCAGCCCGGCCTCTGCCCCGAGCCCCAGCCCCGCCCGCAGCGCCGGATCGGCGCGCAGCACCACCCGGTGGCCGCCGCCGTCGAGGGTCACCTGCACGTAGATCTCGTGGCCGAGGTTCTCGGAATGCGCCACCCGGCCCGAGAAGATCGGATCCCGCCGCGTCAGCGTCAGCGCCTCGGGGCGCAGCCCCAGCGACAGCGCCCGGCGGCCGGGTTCGAGCTGCAGCGGCAGCGCACGGCCCATGACCGAGACCCTGCCCGCGCTGTCGCTCTCGGCGGGCAGCACGTTGATCTTGGGCGAACCGATGAACTCGGCCACGCGCAGGTCGACCGGGTCCTCGTAGATCCGCGCGGGCGTGTCGCACTGCAGGATCTCGCCGCCCATCATGACCGCGATGCGGTCGGACATGGTCATCGCCTCGACCTGGTCATGGGTGACGTAGATGAAGGTCGCGTCGAGGCGGCGGTGCAACTCGGCGATCTCGGTGCGGGTGTGCACGCGCAGCTTGGCGTCGAGATTCGAGAGCGGCTCGTCGAGCAGGAAGGCCGCGGGCGAACGCACCAGCGCCCGGCCAAGCGCGACCCGCTGCCGCTGCCCGCCGGAAAGCTGCCCGGGCTTGCGGTCGAGCAGCCGGTCGATCTCGAGCGTGCCGGCGGCGTCCTGCACCCGGTCCTCGATCTCGCGCAGCCGTGCCGTGGTGCCGGGCATGAAGCGGCCGACGAGCGGCAGGCGCTGCGCGGTGCTCAGCCGGCGCATCCGCAGCGGCACCGCGATGTTCTCGGCCACGGTCAGGTGCGGGTAGAGCGCGTAGGACTGGAACACCATCGACAGGTTTCGGTCGGCGGCGCGCAGACCATCGACCGGCGCGCCCGCGATCTCGACCGAGCCCGCGCTCTGGCCCTCCAGACCGGCGATGATGCGCAGGAGCGTGGACTTGCCGCAGCCCGAGGGACCCACCAGCGACACGAACTCGCCGTCGCCTACCTGCAGGTCGACCCCGCGCAGGACGTCGGTCTCCTTGAAACTCTTGCGGATGCCCCGAAGGGTCACTGTGGCCAATACCCTGTCCTCTTGCCGTGTGCCGCGGTGCGGCATCTGACGGCGAGCTACAGGGGATTCTTGTAATCTAGATGACGCATTATCACTTTAGATTATGGCTCCAACAACCATCGGAGCCCAAGTGAAACGTCCCACCGCCGCCCAGCTACGGGCCTTCAATGAGGTCGCCGCCACCGGCAGCTTTTCCCGCGCCGCGCGCTCGCTCGGCCTGTCGCAGCCCGCGATCACCGCGCAGATCAAGGCGCTCGAGGACGGGTTCGCCGTGCGTCTCTTCGACCGCACCGCCAGCGGATCCGAGCTGACGGCGCTCGGGCACCGGCTGTTCCAGCGCACAGCCGAGCAGCGCGACGTCGAGCGGGACGCGGCCGAGATCCTGCTGACCGTGCGCAATCTCGACGTGGGCGAGCTGTCGATCGCCGCGGGTGCCCCCGGCCCCGCGATGCAGCAGGTGGCGCGGTTCCGGCAGCGCTATCCGGGCATCAAGATCGACATGTCCTTCGGCAACTGGCAGGACGTGGTAACCGCCGTGCGCGAGCGGCGCGCCGATCTGGGCATCCTCACCGCCGCGCCCTCGGGGAGCGAGATCTTCAGGGCACCGGTGCTCTATCAGTCGCTGGTGGCGCTGGTGCCCCGCGGCCACCCCTATGCGACCAACGCCAGCCCGCGGCTTGCCGATCTGGCCGGTCAAGCGCTGCTGTTCCGAAGCGGGCGCTCGCAGACCCAGCGCGAGCTGAACCTCGCGCTCAGGGCACAGGGCCTGTCACTGACGCCGCTGTTCTGAC
This sequence comes from Salipiger sp. HF18, assembly GCF_011806505.1. Classification (NCBI taxonomy): domain Bacteria; kingdom Pseudomonadati; phylum Pseudomonadota; class Alphaproteobacteria; order Rhodobacterales; family Roseobacteraceae; genus Salipiger; species Salipiger sp. HF18. The sequence continues at coordinate 39,021 of NZ_JAATOS010000012.1, forward strand.
TGGAATCGCGCGAGGCGGTGTTCGAGGCGGCGGAACAGGGGCTCGGCATCGGGTTCATGTTCGACGCGGCCTCGGGGCGCTCGGGCGGCGTCGTGCGTGTTCCCATTGCCGACATCGACCAGACCTTCCCCGAGCACGTGTTCTGCCTGCACGCCAAGATCGCCTCGCCCACCGTGAGCGCCTTTCTCGAGACGTCGGGGATTGCCGCACCGGTCTGACCCCGGCCCCGGTCGAATCACGGCGCGCAACCGCTGCCGCAGGCCCCTCCTGCCCCGCATTGCGCCACCCGTGGCGCGGCGTCGACCGCGTGTTGCGTGATGCCACGACGCGGCGGAATCGTTTCATCCGGGATTAATCCGCGGGCAATGAGAACGTGATCGCTTA